>JARXAQ010000083.1 GCA_029865825.1 Rhizobium sp. | reverse complement strand
TGTATTCCACCTATGAGACCGGCGCTCTGGGCCAGCAGCCCGACTGCGAGAGCGAGCCTTCCGATCGCAAGAAGGCCATCATTCTGGGCGGCGGTCCCAACCGTATCGGCCAGGGGATCGAGTTCGACTATTGCTGCTGCCACGCCGCCTTCGCGTTGAAGGATGCCGGCTATGAAGCGATCATGATCAACTGCAACCCGGAAACCGTTTCGACCGACTACGACACGTCCGACCGGCTCTATTTCGAGCCGCTGACGGCCGAAGACGTGATCGAGATCCTGCGCGCAGAGCAGGAAAAGGGTGAAGTCGTCGGCGTCATCGTCCAGTTCGGCGGCCAGACCCCGCTGAAGCTTGCAGAAGCCCTGGAAAAGAACGGCATCCCGATCCTCGGCACGGCACCGGACATGATCGATCTCGCCGAAGACCGCGACCGCTTCCAGAAGCTTCTGATGAAGCTCGACCTCAACCAGCCGAACAACGGCATCGCCTATTCGGTCGAGCAGGCCCGCCTGGTCGCCACCGAAATCGGCTTCCCGCTGGTCGTTCGCCCGTCCTACGTGCTCGGCGGCCGCGCCATGCAGATCATCCACAACGAGAGCATGCTGCAGAGCTACCTGCTCGACACGGTCCCAGGTCTCGTACCCGAGGATATCAAACAGCGCTACCCGAACGACAAGACCGGCCAGATCAACACCCTGCTCGGCAAGAACCCGCTGCTCTTCGACAGCTACCTGACCAATGCCATCGAAGTCGACGTCGACGCGCTCTGCGACGGCGAGAGCGTCTTCGTCTCCGGCATCATGGAGCATATCGAAGAAGCCGGCATCCATTCGGGTGACTCGGCCTGCTCGCTGCCCTCGCGTTCGCTCTCGAAGGAAACCCTCGACGAACTGGAACGCCAGACGGCCGCCATGGCCAAGGCGCTCCACGTCGGCGGCCTGATGAACGTCCAGTACGCCATCAAGGACGACGTGATCTACGTGCTGGAAGTGAACCCGCGCGCCTCGCGCACGGTGCCTTTCGTCGCCAAGACCATCGGCGCCCCGATCGCCAAGATCGCCGCCCGCATCATGACCGGCGAAAAGCTCGATGACGCGATCGCTGCCTATGGCAAGAAGCCCGACCCGCGCAACCTCAAGCACATTGCCGTCAAGGAAGCCGTCTTCCCGTTCGCCCGCTTCCCCGGCGTCGACACCCTGCTCGGACCGGAAATGCGCTCGACCGGCGAAGTCATCGGCCTCGACACAGACTTTGCGCTCGCCTTCGCCAAGAGCCAGCTCGGCGCGTCCGTCGAACTGCCGCGTGATGGCACGGTCTTCGTCTCTGTCCGAGATGAGGACAAAGCCCGCGTGCTCCCGGCCATCCTGATCCTGACCGAAATCGGCTTCAAGGTCATGGCGACCGGCGGCACCCAGCGTTTCCTCGCCGAAAACGACATCCCGGCGATCAAAATCAACAAGGTGCTGGAAGGCCGTCCGCATATCGAGGACGCCATCCGCAACCGTCAGGTCCAACTGGTCATCAACACGACCGATGGCAACAAGGCGATCTCGGACTCGAAGTCGCTCCGCCGCGCCGCCCTGATGCAGAAGGTGCCCTACTACACGACCATGGCCGGCGCCCTCGCCGCCGCCGAAGCCATCCGGGCGCTGAAGAAGGGCCAGCTCGAGGTTCGTCCGCTGCAGAGCTACTTCTGAGGCTGAGCCATGCCAAAGCCGCTCCATTCCACCCTCCACGCGGAAACGGTGATTTCGGAGCGGCAACTCGACCTCGCGTGGATCGAAAAGACGGTCCGCGAGCCGGAGTGGACGGAGGCAGATCACTCTGGTCCGCCGACTGAAAGGCGTTACCGGCGCATTCCGGAACGCGAGGAACGGATTTTGCGGGTAATCTGCTTGGAAACGGCGACCGAAATCCGTATCATCACGGCATTCCTCGATCGCAGGGTACGGATGCCGCAATGAAGCCAAAGCTCGAATATGATGCAGAAGCCGATGCTGCCTATATCCGCTTCTCCTCCGAGCCGGTGCTCGAAACCGAAGAAGTGTCGAAAGGCATCATGCTGGACTATGATCGCGATGGTCGCATCGTCGGCTTGGAAGTCCTGAACGCGCGTGCGAACCTCCCTGCCGCGACACTTGAGGATGCCGCTTAAGGCGCAGCCAGAAGCCACTCCGTATCGTCTTGTCGCATTCCCTGCCTTCGCATCACCTGACCTCGACTGACCGCTTGACGAGTGCAATGAAATTTACTATTTACCCAATCAGTTAATTAACCGATCGGCTAAGTTAATGTCGCCCGACCCTCTTTCCGAAACCCTCTTCGCCCTCGCCGACCCGACACGGCGCGCGATCCTCGCGCGCCTGTCCACGGGCGAGGCAACGGTCAACGAACTCGCAGAACCCTTCGCCATGAGCCTGCCGGCCGTCTCCAAACATCTGAAGGTGCTGGAGCGGGCAAAGCTGATTTCCCGCAGCCGCACCGCCCAGTGGCGCCCCTGCCGGCTGGAACCGGAACCGCTGATGGCCGTCGACGGATGGCTCGGCGATTATCGCAAGCTATGGGAACACCGCCTTGACCGGCTGGAAGAGTATCTGGCCACGATGCAATCGAACATTGAGGACACGGGAGAAAAGTCATGACCGACAAGCTGGAAATCCTAAACGAGCGCCTGTTTGCCGTCGACGCACCCACATTGTTCGACGCCTTCGCCGATCCGGACAAGCTGAAGCATTGGTGGGGGCCGCACGGCTTCACAAACCGCATCGATGCGTTCGACTTTCGCGAGGGCGGCAGCTGGCGCATCACCATGACGGCCTCCGACGGCACGGATTTCGACAACCACTCGACCTTCCAGGAGATCGTGCCTACAAGCCGTGTCGTGTTCCTGCATCACTTGCCGATGCACATCTACACCATGGAGATGTCTTTCGCCCCGGAAGAAGAAGGCACACGGCTTCATTGGCGCATGCTGTTCGAACCGACGGAGGAAAACCGCCAACTCGAAAAGTTCATCCGCGCCGCCAACGAACAGAATTTCGACCGCCTCGAACAGGTCCTCACCGGCCACCACGAAGAGCTGTAAGATGACAAAAGCCATCGACCCATCCCGCATCCTGCAAGTCGACCGCCTGGTCGCAGCCCCGATCGACCTCGTCTTCCAGATGTTCTCCGAGGCTCGTCACATCGACCAGTGGTGGGGTCCGAACGGCTTCCAGAACGAAACCCACGAGATGGAATTTTCCGTCGGCGGCCTCTGGCGCTACACGATGCATGGACCCGACGGCAAGGACTGGCCGAACTGGATCCGCTACCAGGACATCACCCCGCCGACGCGCATTGCCTATGAACATGGCGGTGAAATGGGTGAGCCTGCCCATTTCGATGGCGTCATCACCCTGCAGACGGAAGCCGAGGGCACCCGCGTCACCATCACGCTGATCTTCCCAACGCAGGAAGCCCGCGACGCGACCTTTAGTTTTGGCGCCGTGGAAGGGGGGCACCAGACGCTGGCCCGACTGGACGCCTATGTCGCCGAAGGAGAGCCCCAGGCCTGATCGCAGACCTGGTAAAAGACCGGCGGCGGTTGTGCTATTGGCACTTGCCATTTCGGAAAAATAGCGAAAATGTCCGCCGGCCTTGTGGGGAGACGAGCATGACCGACCAGAACACGACACCCGGCCTAGCAACCCGCCGCGAATGGATCGGCCTCGTCATCCTGTCCATCGCCTGTCTGATCTATTCGATGGATCTGTCGGTGCTGTTCCTTGCGATCCCGGCCATCGTGCAGGATCTCGATCCCTCCGCCACCCAGCTCCTCTGGATCAACGATATCTACGGCTTTATGGTCGCCGGCTTCCTCGTCACCATGGGCACGCTCGGAGACCGGATTGGCCGCCGCAAGGTGCTGCTGATCGGGGCGGCCTTCTTCGGCCTCGCCTCCATCTTTGCCGCCTTTGCGCAAACGGCCGACATGCTGATCCTCGCTCGCGCGCTCCTCGGCATCGCCGGCGCCACGATCGCGCCGTCGACCCTCTCCCTCGTCGTCAACCTGTTTCGCGACGAAGGCGAGCGCAACCGCGCGATTAGCATCTGGGGCACGGCCTTCGCGCTGGGCGGCCTGATCGGCCCGCTGATCGGTGGCGTACTGCTGCAATATTTCCACTGGGGCTCGGTCTTCCTGATCAATGTGCCGATCATGGCCCTGCTGCTCGCCACCGCCCCCTTCCTGCTGCCCGAGTACAAGGATGAAAACGCCGGTCGCCTCGACCTCCTGAGCGTTGCGCTTTCGCTGCTGACGGTCCTTCCGGTGGTCTACGGCTTCAAAAAAATGGCTGCCGACGGCTTTTCCATCGAACAGCTTGTCCCGATCGCCTTCGGTCTTGTCATCGGCTGGATCTTCATCCGACGCCAGAAGACACTCGCCCATCCGATGATCGACCTCGCCCTCTTCCGCATCCCGGCCTTCACCGCCTCCCTGATGGTCAATCTGGCCGGCGTCTTCTTCATTTTCGGCATCTTCCTCTTCCAGAACCTCTTCTTCCAGCTCGTCATCGGTCTGACGCCGCTCGAGGCCGCCCTCTGGTCCATCCCCTCCTCGCTGGTCTTCACCGTCATGTCCTTCCAGGCCTGGCGGGTCACCAACCGGCTCGGCCCCATCCGCACCGTGCTGCTCGGCCTCGTCGTCAATGCGCTCGGCACCGGACTGATGGCAATCGCCGCCTATCACTCAAACCTGATCGGCGTGCTCGTCTCCAGCATGGTCATGGGGCTCGGCTTCGTCCCGGTCATCCTCACCACGACCGGCCTGATCGTCGGCTCTGCGCCGCCAGAGCGCGCCGGATCCGCCTCCGCCATTTCGGAGACCAGCGCCGAATTCGGCGGTGCGCTCGGGGTCGCCATCCTCGGCAGCCTGGCGACGGTGTTCTATCGGATTGGCATGGCCAAGGCAGATCTCTCCGGTCTGGCGCCGCCCGATGCGGTTGCGGTGCAGACCACCCTGGGCAGCGCGCTGGATGTCGCCCGCAAGACCGGTGGCGAAGCCGCCCCATGGCTCGCCACGGCGCGCGACAGCTATGCGGCGGGTTTCGCCCTCTGCTGCCTGCTCGCCTGCGTAACGCTTCTGCTGCTTGCCGCGATCGCCGCCCGCGTCTATGCCCGCGCCGATATCGACGAAACCCGCCTCGGCCAGCACTGAGGGTTCCGACCCGTCAATCTTCGAGCGAAATCCTGAGACGGAAAACGTCGGCGAGATCGGCGCGGAACACCGCGAGGCTTTTTGCCTTCAGCGCTTCGTCTGGGATACGCAGGATCGCCGCCGGGTGGGTTGTGACCATGAGGATAACACCGTCCTGCATCGGGATCGGCATGCCGCGCACTTCGGCAATGGGCTTGGCTTCGCCGGTCAGCGCCAGATAGGCGGTCGCACCCAGCGCCACAACGATCTTAGGCTTGACGACCTCCAGTTCCTTGGCGAGCCACCAGCGGCAATGCGCCACTTCGCCGGCCTCCGGCCGCATGTGAAGCCGCCGCTTTCCCCGCCGCTCATGTTTGAAATGCTTGACCGCATTGGTAACGTAGACTTGCCCGCGGTCGATGCCTGCAGCCATCACTGCCTCGTCGAAGATCCTTCCTGCGGGCCCGACAAAGGGCCGCCCCGCCAGATCCTCCATGTCACCCGGCTGCTCACCGACAAACATAAGGTCCGCCTGCTCCGGCCCCTCGCCGAAGACCGTCTGCGTGGCATGGCAATGCAGCGCGCAGCGTGTGCACCCTGCCGCCTCTCGCCGCACCACTGCGAGCGCAGACAAGGTGCCGGCAGCCTCTGCGGCCTCGTCCTCGCGCGTCCGCCACGCCTCTTGCAAGCGCTCGTGAAAGGCCGGCGGCTGGCTCGCCGCCCGGGCCGCCATCTCCGCCACGCGGCGCTCGGCACCGGCGATCAGGTCCGGGATCAGCGCCGCCTCCGGCATGTTCTTCCAGTATTTCTTCGGCATCTCCGACTGCATCGCCCGAATTTTCAGCCGCGCCGGATTGAAGATATGGGTAAAATATGTCTGCCACAGTACATCCGTCTCGTCCTCGGCATCAGGTCGCTCGGCCGGCGCATTCGAGATCTGCAGAGTTTCCCCATCCCATGCCGCAGCGCCCTTCGGCGTGGCGATCAACCAGTCCATGTCGGTGAACCGCCGCTGGAAAAAGCCGGCCGTGCGCCCGACGATGAAATGGTCCGGCTCGAACCAGGCGACGAAACGCCGGCGCTCCACCTGCACGCCGGGCACCTCGCGAAAACGCACGAAGGCCTTCATCTTGTGGCTGTCGCGACGGATATTCTTAATCATGGACCGAAGCTGCGCCACGTCCGGATCCGATGTGACCTCGAGCAGGCGCCGCTCCTCCGCAAGCCGCCAGAGCAGTCGATACAGCAGTTCGAACCGCTCCGGATCGCTGTGACAGACAACTGCCTCGGCCGCAGACAGGAAAACCTTTGGCACCGAAAATGCGGCCGCATCAACTGTCTCCCGCGAAACCTCGCCAATGGCACTGAAGAGATCGCCACCGGTTTCGCCGGATTGCCACATCACATCGCGTGGTGCCACCCGGTCTGCCAGAAGTGCCCGCGCGGCATCCCGCCATTCGGCAAAGTCCCCCCGCCCTTCGAGCACAACCTGCCGCATCAGAAAAGCTGCAACTGTTCCGGCGGCGGCGCGAAGACGGCCCGAAGATCGGAACGGTCGAGGCTCTTGTGCGCAGACCAGCCCTCCGCCGTGATGAACGAGCGCACCTTTTTGAGCGACACACCGAGCCGCGCCAGATCCTCCAATCGCACCTTGCGATGCCGGCGTGCCGAGATCAGTGCGTTGACAGTCTTCGCCCCGAAGCCGGGCACCCGGAGCAGCGTCTCCTTATCTGCCTTGTTGACGTCGACGGGAAAGCGGTCCCGATTGGCGAGCGCCCAGGCGAGTTTGGGGTCCAGTTCGAGATCGAGCATACCCCCCGTTCCAATTGAGGAGATTTCCTCGACCGAAAAACCGTAGAAGCGGTAGAGCCAGTCGGCCTGATACAGGCGGTGCTCGCGCATCAGCGGCGGCTTGATCAGCGGCAGGGATTTGGAGCTGTCGGGGATGGGGCTGAAAGCGGAATAATAGACGCGCTTCAAGCCGTAAGAGCTATAGAGCCGCGCGCTCGATCCGAGGATCGTCGCATCATTCGCGCCATCGGCCCCGACGATCATCTGCGTGCTCTGGCCGCCGGGAACGAAGGTTTTGCGCTTGCCTGTCAAGGTCGGCTCGCGCGCCTCCTCGATCTTCAGCCTGAGATCCGCCATCGAGCGGCGGATGTTCACCGGACGCTTTTCCGGCGCAAAGCGCTCCAGCCCGTGATCTGTCGGCAGTTCGATGTTGATCGACAGACGGTCGGCATAAAGCCCCGCCTCCTCCACCAGACGGGCCGAAGCCTCCGGGATCGTCTTCAGATGGATGTAGCCGCGAAACCCGTGTTTGATCCGCAGGTCTTTTGCGATCTTCACCATCTCCGCCATGGTATCATCCGACGAACGAATGATGCCCGACGACAGGAACAGGCCCTCGATATAATTTCGCCGATAGAACTCGATCGTCAGCCAGACGACCTCGTCCGGCGTGAACCGTGCCCGCTCCACATTGCTCGACGAACGGTTGATGCAATAGGCGCAGTCGTAGATGCAGAAATTGGTCAGCAGGATCTTCAAAAGCGAGATGCAGCGCCCGTCTGGCGCATAGGCATGGCAGATGCCCGACCCTTCTGTCGAACCGAGACCGCCGGCAAGCGACGAGTCGCGCCGCGTGGTGCCACTCGACGCGCAGGACGCGTCATATTTGGCGGCATCAGAAAGAATGGCCAGCCGGTCTTTCAGGGATTTCTTCATAAGTTTGTTCACTATATGTTCGGATAGCAATGGTCAAGAATTTGCGCTGCGACAAACCGCCCAGAACTTTAGCAATTGAAACAATTCCGTTATATTTCAAGACATTAGGTGTAGAGAAAAATGCCGCCCGGCGAACGATGAAGAGTATGGCCGAAAACTCTGGAAATTGCGCGAGGCTATCTGCTATAGTCACCGCAACCTGATTTGTGACACGGTTCCGAAGCTTCGCTCCGGAACCTGTTTTCTTTTGTGCCTGCCACGGCGGCCATGAAGTCGAAGGAAGAGGAAATGGTAGAAAAGGTTCCGATGACGCAGAGCGGCTTCGCCAAGCTCAGCGAAGAGCTGCGCTGGCGTCAGCAGGAAGAGCGTCCGCGCATCATCGAGGCGATTGCCGAAGCCCGCGCCCATGGCGACCTGTCGGAAAACGCCGAATATCACGCCGCCAAGGAAGCCCAGAGCCACAACGAGGGCCGTGTCGGCGAACTGGAAGATCTGGTTGCCCGCGCCGAGGTCATCGACCTCTCGAAAATGTCCGGCTCCAAGATCAAGTTCGGCGCAACCGTCAAGCTGATCGACGAGGACACCGACGAGGAAAAGACATACCAGATCGTTGGCGACCAGGAAGCCGACGTAAAGGCCGGCCGCATCTCGATTTCGTCGCCGATCGCCCGTGCCCTGATTGGCAAGGAAGTCGGCGATAACATCGAAGTAGTGGCCCCTGGCGGCTCCAAGGCCTACGAGATCCTTGCGATCAACTGGGGTTGATGGACCTCAATCCCTGATGGCCAAGGCAAAGACGACAGTCGTGGACCCCACCGGGGTCCACGTGATCGCACCGAATTTCAAGATTCGCCTCTCCGGCGTCACCTCGACGATCATTCAGCTCGTGCCGGTGCAAAACCGGCTCGGCCAGAAGGTTGCCGTGCTTGGACCCGGCCTGCCGGACCATCTGCCGCATCTGCGCTTTCGCGATCTTTGGAAGCTCTGGAAAAAGC
>JARXAQ010000249.1 GCA_029865825.1 Rhizobium sp. | reverse complement strand
ACGAAGCGGGGCTCGTGAAAACGAAAAATGCCGGAAGCAAGCTCCCGGCATCCGTCTATTGCCTACTACCTATTCGCTCACCCAGCCGAATTGATCTGCCGCGCCACCACATCGTGGTTGAGCCACAGCACCGGCGCCGACGGGTTTGCCACCTCGCCAAAGATCAGCGCGCCAGTTGCTTCGACCACGAGCACGCTCAGATAGTCCGAGATCAGCGCCTTGCCGTCCTTGTGCATCTGGGCGATCTCGGCCGAGGTGCCGATGGTGATGTCCGACTGGCCCTGGCTATTGGGCATCGGCCACTTGTTGAAGTCGTAGAACGGGATCATCACGTCGCTTGCCTGGAAGTCGGCGATCTTCTGAAGCACGTCGTCGATCGTTGCACCCTCGACCAAAAGGTTCTGACAGTCAGCCCAGATCTTCTGCGCCCGCGCCCCACCGTTTTCCTTCTTCAGCGCCTTCAGGAGCGGCAGAAGCGGCAGTTCGATGCCGGCGAAGACGTCGGACGAATTGGTGCGGATCTCAGGGCAGTTGAAAACGGTGGCCTTGATGCCGGATGCAAAAGCCTCTTCGGCAATCGCCTCAAGCTTCATCTTGGCATAGCCCTGGGTGTAGTTCGTATAGGTCTGCCAGCGATAGTCGTCGCCGATCAGGATGCCGGTGCCGTGGTAGCCATAGGCCGAATATCGCACCTGGCCGCCGCTCTTCTCGATGCGGGTCCGGATGGCAGCGCTGCCTTCGATCAGGTGACGGAAGGTGTTGGCCGAGACTTCGTCGAAATTCTGCAGGATCAGCTTGCCGAGGTCGCTTTCGAGCAGGACCTGCGAGGACATGTGACGGGCGCCGCGACCCTTGTAGATGCGATTGGCGAGCACGAGGAAAACCTTGGCCTTCGGAATGCCGCCGGCCATGGTGTGGGCGAAATGCACGTTCTTGCCGTCGGCAATCATGCCTTCGAGTTCGGCCATGATCTTGGCGACGGCGTCCTGAAAACGCTTCACGCCGATCTCGCGGCATTTTTCGATATGCGCCCAGTCGAGCTTTTCGGTTTCCCAGTTTTCCAGCGTCAGCGAACCGAGCAGGTCGGTCGGTGTCGGCTCGCCCTCGGCCGAGTCGAGGTCGAAGCCGGCCATGGCGGGCACATTGATGATCCGGCCGCCGAGATTGGCTTCGGCCTGTGACAGCTCTTCATCGTTAAGCGGACGCAGCTTGTTATGCTCGTCGCGACGACCAACGGTGATCCCGATGATCTCCATGCCGGCCTTCTTGGCCTGGTCCAGCAGGCCAGTCACATAGCCGCGACCGAACAATTCACCGAAGAGAACGAAGACATCACCCTTTTTATACAGGCTATTCTCAGGGATCTGCGTCAGGGAGACCGGGCTTGTCAGGGGCATTTTCGAATCCGGATTACACTACTCATGCAAGCCCACTACCAAAGTCTTGACCGCAGTGCATCATCTTGGAGCGATTTCTCTGGTCATTTTAAGTGACGGTTTATCGCATTGCGTGATGACTTGTAACAATTGCGGGTGCAAACGCCTCTATGTCCCGTCCTCGCCGCGCAAGATTGTGACGGTGCCGGGAGGCGTCACGGCGTCAGGTTTTCCTTGAGCAGGATCTCGATCCGGATCGTCTCCTGCGAGGCGAGCGGTTCGCGCTGCTCGACCCTGGCCCGCATGATGCGCGCGGCACTGCGCACAGCATGACCGGGATTTTGCGCGATGACAGCGTCGATCCGCTCGTCGCGCAGCGCCTCTTCGCTGAAGGGTGTGCGCTCATGCACCACGACGGTCAGCCGTCTTGGATCGGTCACCGCCTCGATGGCCGAGATCGGGATACGCGCTTCGGAGCTCAGCACATAGACGCCGCCAATATCGGGATTGTGCTCCAGCATCCGCCCGATCACCTGAGCGGCCCGCCGCTCGTCGCCATAGGTCTCCAGCGAGGGCAGGGGGCTTAACTGCGCAAACTGTCCCCGGATAATCTTGTCGAAGCCGAGTCGCCGCTCGATGCTGTCCTGCGCCATCATGGTTTCGGCCACCACCATGATCTTGGCCGGTGTCTGTCCAAGGAAACGCCCGACGATCTTGCCGGCCGTGGCGCCGGCGGCAAAGTTGTTCACCCCGACGAAATCCGCCGTCGGCAGCTTTTCCTGGCCGGAAAGGAATTGCACCACCTTGATGCCGCGCTCGATCAGGCGGGCCATGGCGTCGCGCACCTGCGGCGATTCCGGCGCCATGATCGCCACCCCGTCGATCTGCTCGGGGTCGAGGGCCGTCAAATACTTTGCGAGCGCATGCGGATCGCTAACAGGCACTTGGACCACGTCGATATCGGTCAGGTCGCCGCGCAGCGCCTCGCGCGCCTCCGTCACCTGGGCCAGCAATTCCTGCAGATACTGGTCACCGGCAAGCGGCAGCACGAAGCGGAAGCGGTAGGTCCGGTTGCGCGCCAGGTTCACCGCTGCCGGATTGCGCACGAAGCCGATCCGGCCGATCGCCTCATTGACCAGACGCGCCGCCTTCTCGCTCACATTGGGGCGATCGTTCAGCACGCGATCGACCGTGGCGAGGCTGACGCCTGCGGCTTCCGCGAGGTCTTTGGCGGTGGGTCTCATGGGGCCTTTCGAATGGCTGAGCAAGAGTGATGAAAAAGACTTTTCCAACAAATTCAAACGAAAAGCAAGAAATTGAGGTGCGCACCTCAAAATTAACTTGCTTTGAGGTGCGCACCTCAATTACAAGATATCCAGCGTCGAGGAGAGCGACTGCGCATGAGTTGCGTTTGCCGTTGACGCTATCGGATCGGAGGAGGGAAGGCCTCGGATCCCGGAGAATTCCGCATTGCATTTTTGCCCTGGAGGGGGCGTTGCAGGTGTGCCGATGGAGGTCGGGACATCGTTTTGGGAGGAGAACGTCATGACATCAGCATTCCTGAAATCGTCTGTCGCGGCCGGCGCCCTGATCTGGGCGAGCCTGTCCGGCGCAAGTGCTGCCAAGGCCGAGGATCTGACCTTGTGCTGGGCCGCCTGGGACCCGGCCAATGCCCTGGTCGAACTATCAAAGGATTTCGAGGCCAAGTCCGGCCACAAGATGAAATTCGAATTCGTGCCCTGGCCGAACTTCGCCGATCGCATGCTCAATGAGCTGAATTCCGGCGGCAAGCTCTGCGATCTGATGATCGGCGACAGCCAGTGGATCGGCGGCGCCGCCGAAAACGGCCCATATGTGAAGCTCAATGATTTCTTCGCCAAGGAAGGGATCAAGATGGAGGACTTCATCCCGGCAACCGTCGTCGGCTATGCAGAATGGCCGAAGAATTCTCCGAATTACTGGGCGCTGCCGGCCTTCGGTGACGTCGTTGGCTGGACCTATCGCAAGGACTGGTTCTCCCGTCCCGAACTGCAGGCCGAATTCAAGACGAAGTATGGCCGCGACCTTGCCGTGCCGAAGACCTTCGCTGAATTGAAGGATATCGCCGAATTCTTCCAGGGCCGTGATATCGACGGCAAGAAGGTCTATGGCGCCGCGATCTACACAGAGCGCGGCTCAGAAGGCATCACCATGGGCGCCATGGATGTGCTCTACTCCTTCGGCTTCCAATACGACAATCCCGACAAGCCCTATGAACTCGAAGGCTTCGTCAACTCGCCCCAGTCGATCGCCGGTCTCGAATACTACAAGGCGCTTTACGATTGCTGCACGCCGCCCGGCTCCTCCGACACCTATATGTCCGAGAACATCGACGCCTATAAGTCCGGCCAGGTGGCACTGCAGATGAACTTCGCCTTCATCTGGCCCGGCATCCATGCCGACGCCAATGTCGGCGGCGACAAGTCGGGTTACTTCCCCAATCCGGCCGGCCCGGATGGCAAGCAGTTCGCCCAGCTCGGCGGTCAGGGCATCTCGGTGGTCGCGGCCTCCTCCAAGCAGGATGCTGCGCTCGAATACATCAAGTGGTTCGCCCAGCCGGAAATCCAGCACAAGAGGTGGTCGCTCGGCGGATACTCGGCGCTGCGCTCCGTCGTCGAGGATCCGGGCTTTGCCACCAGCCAGCCCTATGCGCAGACCTTCCTCGATTCCATGGCAATCGTGAAGGACTTCTGGGCCGAGCCATCCTACGCCTCGCTGCTGCAGGCCTCCCAGAAGCGCTTCCACGACTATGTCGTGGCCGGCCAGGGAACCGCCAAGGAAGCGCTGGACGGGCTGGTCGCCGACTGGACCGAAGTCTTCGAGGACGAAGGCAAGCTCTGATCCTGCCCTATCCGCCTTACTCAGGCGGACAAGATGCAATCGCAGGGCCGGTCGTCTGATCGGCCGGCCCTGCCAGATGCAACTGATATTCTTGGGGGAACCCCATGTCCGACACTGCCATCGACCGCATCGCCCGCGCGACGCCGCCGCCTGTGGCGAGACGCCTCTCCGGTCTCTCGGACCGCGCCATCGCCTGGCTCTTCGTCACGCCCTCGATCGTGCTGCTGCTCGCGATCAACATCTTTCCGCTGATCTGGACGGTCCGGCTGAGTTTCACCAATTTCCGCGTCAACCGCCCCAACGAGGCGCCGGAATTCGTCGGATTGCGCAACTATGCCCGCATCCTCACCGATGGCGACATCTGGCTGACGATGCAGGCGACCGCGCATTTCCTGCTCTGGACCATCGCGCTCCAGGTGCTGATCGGCTTTTCGCTCGCCTATCTCATCAACAAGAAATTCCGCGGTAACGATCTCTGGACCACGATCATCGTGCTGCCGATGATGCTGAGCCCCGCTGTCGTCGGCAATTTCTGGACCTTCCTCTACCAGCCGCAGATCGGCCTGTTCAATTACGTCGTCAGCTTCTTCACCGGCATCGATCCCTCGAGTTTCTCGATGATCGGCGATGTCTCGCTCGCCCCCTGGTCGATCATCATCGTCGACACCTGGATGTGGACGCCCTTCGTCATGCTGATTTGCCTGGCCGGCCTACGCTCGATCCCCGACAGCATCTATGAGGCGGCTGAATGCGACCGCGCCAGCAAATGGCGACAGTTCTGGACCATCACCATTCCGCTCGTTCTGCCCTTCCTGATGCTGGCCATCCTGTTTCGCGGCATCGAGAACTTCAAGATGTTCGACCTCGTCGTGCAACTGACCGGCGGCGGCCCGGGCTCGATCACCGAGCTCACCTCGATCAACCTCAAACGCGAGGCCTTCGAGAAGTGGCGCACCGGTTATGCCTCGGCTTACGCGGTCATCCTTTTCGTCACGGTTTTCGGCCTTGCCTCGATCTATGTGAAGGCGCTGAACAAGGTGAAAGAACGATGAGCTATTCCGTCACCGAACCCTCCGCCCGCCAGAAGTGGTTCGCCGGCATCCTCGTGATCTTCTATGCCGTCGTCACCATCATGCCACTGATCTGGATCATCACAACAGGCTTCAAGAGCCCGTCGGATTCGATCGCCTATCCGCCGAAGGTCCTCTTCCAGCCGACGCTGGAAGGTTACGTCAACCTCTTCACCACCCGCACCCGCGTCTCCGACGCGGATCTCGCAGCACTTGGCGAGCCTAAGACCTGGTACGAGGCTCTCGTCCGCCAGGACGGCCTTGTCATTGCCGGCCCCTCGCGCTTTGGCGACCGTTTCTATAACTCCGTCGTCATCGGCTTCGGCTCCACCTTCCTCTGCATCGTCTTGGGAACGGCGGCAGCCTATGCCTTCTCCCGCTTCAAGGTGCCGCTGAAGGATGATCTCCTGTTCTTCATCCTCTCGACCCGGATGATGCCGCCGATCGCCGTCGCCATCCCGATCTTCCTGATGTACCGCGAGCTGGGCCTCAGCGACACGCATCTCGGCATGATCCTGCTCTATACGGCGGTCAATCTGTCGCTTTCCGTCTGGCTACTCAAAGGCTTCATCGACGAGATCCCGATCGAATACGAGGAGGCGGCCCTGATCGACGGCTACACCCGCTTCCAGGCCTTCTACAAGGTGGTGCTCCCCCAGGCCGTCACCGGCATCGCCTCGACCGCGATCTTCTGCCTGATCTTCGCCTGGAACGAATACGCCTTCGCCGTGCTCCTGACGTCGGGCACCGCCCAGACCGCACCGCCCTTCATCCCCACCATCATCGGGGTGAGTGGCCAGGACTGGCCGGCCGTTGCCGCCGGCGCCACGCTCTTCCTCATCCCGGTCGTCGTCTTCACCATCCTGTTGCGCAAGCATCTTCTGCGCGGGATCACTTTTGGAGCGGTCCGCAAATGAGCCGGTTTTTTGAAGGCCTGCGCCGCCTGAGACGCAATGAATGGGAATTGCTGGCGTCTGCGCTGATCGCGCTCGGCGTTGTCATGATGATGCAGCCTTTTGCGCTTGTCCTCTATTCCTGGTCTTTTCTCGTGACGCTGGTGGGAACCGTGATGTTCATCATCGTCAGCCATTTCCCGGAGTAATCATGGCGCAGATCCGTATTGAAAACGTGCGCAAGGAATTCGGCAGCTTCACCGCTGTCCAGTCCTCCAGCTTCACCATCGAGGATGGCGAATTCTTCATGCTGCTCGGCCCTTCCGGCTGCGGCAAGACCACGACTTTGCGCATGATGGCAGGCCTCGAACTCCCGACCAGCGGCGAGATCTATATCGACGGCGAGGAAGTCGGCATGAAACCGGCCAGCCAGCGCGACATCGCCTTCGTCTTCCAGATGTTCGCGCTCTATCCGCACATGAATGTTCGCCGCAACATCTCCTATCCGCTGCTGAGCCAGGGCGTGCCGAAGCCGGAGGTCAGGACCCGCGTCGAGGAGGTTGCCCGCATCCTCAAGATCGAGGATATCCTCGACAAGCCGGTCGGTGGTCTCTCCGGCGGCGACCGCCAGCGCGTGGCGCTCGGCCGCGCCATCGTTCGCAGGCCCAAGGCCTTCTTCATGGACGAGCCGCTCGGCGCACTCGATGCCGAGTTCCGCGAGCACATGGCCGAGGAATTGCGGGCGCTGCATGACCGCATGGGTGCCACCACGGTCTATGTCACCCATGACCAGCTCGAAGCCATGCAGATGGGCGACAAGATCGTCGTCATGAACCATGGCGTCGTCGAACAGTTCGGCCTGCCGCAGCAGATCTACGACTGGCCGGCGACCCGCTTCGTCGCCAATTTCATCGGCTCTCCCTCGATGAATTTCCTGGAATTCGACGGCATGGTTGGCATCGGCAGCGATCATGTCACGCTCGATGGCCACCGCTTCGCCATTCCCGTCTTGCGGCAGGGCGCCGAGGGCCGACTGACGCTCGGGGTCCGCCCCGAGCATATCCGCTTCTCGGATGCCTCGCCCTATCGCGGCCGGGTCATCGCCACCGAATATCTCGGCACGACCCAGATCGTCACGCTGAAGACCGCCAATGGCGACATCAAGGCCCGCATCTCGTCAGCCGCTTCGGTGAAGGCCGGCGAGACTGTCGGGCTCGAATTCGACAGCCGCACGATGACGGTCTTTGCCGGTGATCGCGGCCATGCGCTGGTATCAGTCGGCAATGAGGGAGTGCTGCGCCATGGCTGAGGTCACCCTAAACCACGTCACCAAGCGCTTCGGCAATCATGTCGCTCTCGACAATGTCTCGATGACCGTGCCCGACGGCTCCTTCGTCGTCCTGCTCGGCCCGACCGGTGCCGGCAAGACGACAACGCTGCGGCTGATCTCCGGGCTGGAGCGGCCCGATAGCGGCGAGATCCTGATCGATGGCCGCTCGACGCAGGGCCTCACCCCGGCCGAACGCAACGTCGCCATGGTCTTCCAGCAATATTCGCTCTACCCGCACCTGACGGTGCGCGAAAACCTGGAATTCCCGCTCAAATCGCCGCTGCTTCGAACCCCGAAGGACGAGATCGACCGCAAGGTCAAAGCCATCGCCGATATCCTGCAGATCGGCCACAAGCTCGACAACAAGGCAACGGCCCTCTCGGGCGGCGAGATGCAGCGCGTATCGATCGGCCGCGCTCTGGTCCGCAATCCGCAGATCTACCTGATGGACGAACCCTTGAGCTCGCTCGACGCCAAGCTTCGGGCAGACCTGCGCATTGAGCTGAAGAACATCCAGGCCAATCTTGGCGCGACGCTCCTCTACGTCACCCATGACCAGGTCGAGGCCATGACTATGGCAACCCATGTCGGCGTGCTGC
>JARXAQ010000075.1 GCA_029865825.1 Rhizobium sp. | reverse complement strand
CTTCTTCAGGAGATCGACGAAGGGCAGGACCATCGAGATCCCACGGGCGGCGGGCCGCTTGGCACGCTTCACGTTCCGCGACCTTTGCGAGCGCCCTCTCGGGGCTTCCGATTATCTCGCCATCGCCAAGCGTTTCGATGTGGTTTTCGTCGAGAACATTCCCCATCTCGGGCCTGAGAAGCGCAACGAGACCAAGCGTTTTATCATTCTGATCGATGCGCTGTACGATGCCAGCGTCCGCCTGTTCGCTTCTGCCGTTGCCATGCCGGAAGCGCTGCTTACGGAAAAGAAGGGCACCGAAGGCTTCGAGTTCGATCGTACGGTTTCGCGTCTCTTCGAGATGCGCAGTGCAGACTATCTGGAACTGCATGAAGCAAAGCGACAGAATCATGACGATCCGGTGACGTAATATTTGACGTTTACGTAAGAATTTTATGTTCTAACCGATTGAAATTGATACACCGAAAATTATCGTTTGCGATTTAAACCCTTTGGAGCTATGCGGTCTGTCCACAAGGGCAGGCTAACACTTGTCTCGGCCTTGGTCGCGGATCCAAAAGGAAGTCTACAATGGCGCGCAAAAAGATCGCTCTTATCGGTTCTGGAATGATTGGTGGAACGCTGGCGCATCTCGCCAGTCTGAAGGAACTGGGCGACATCGTCCTGTTCGACATTGCCGACGGCATCCCGCAGGGCAAGGGTCTGGACATTGCCCAGTCCGGTCCGGTTGAAGGTTTCAATGCCAAGCTCTCCGGTGCGAGCGATTACGCCGCCATCGAAGGCGCCGATGTTTGCATCGTCACCGCCGGCGTGGCCCGCAAGCCGGGCATGAGCCGCGACGACCTGCTCGGCATCAACCTCAAGGTCATGGAACAGGTTGGCGCCGGCATCAAGAAGTATGCGCCTGACGCCTTCGTCATCTGCATCACCAACCCGCTCGACGCGATGGTCTGGGCCCTGCAGAAGTTCTCCGGCCTCCCGGCCAACAAGGTCGTCGGCATGGCCGGCGTTCTCGACTCGGCTCGCTTCCGCCACTTCCTGTCGGCTGAATTCAACGTTTCGGTCGAAGATGTCACCGCCTTCGTTCTCGGCGGCCACGGCGACACCATGGTGCCGCTCGCCCGTTACTCCACGATCGCCGGCATCCCGCTGACCGACCTCGTCAAGATGGGTTGGGTCACCAAGGAGCGCCTCGAAGAAATCATCCAGCGCACCCGTGATGGTGGCGCAGAGATCGTCGGCCTGCTGAAGACCGGCTCGGCTTACTACGCTCCGGCCGCATCCGCCATCGAGATGGCCGAGTCCTACCTCAAGGACAAGAAGCGCGTTCTCCCTTGCGCCGCCTACCTCACCGGTCAGTATGGTGTGAAGGACATGTATGTCGGCGTGCCCGTCATCATCGGCGAAGGCGGTGTCGAGCGCATCATCGAAATCGACCTGAACAAGGCCGAGGAAGAAGCCTTCCAGAAGTCCGTTGGCGCCGTCGCCAGCCTCTGCGAAGCCTGCATCAATATCGCCCCGGCTCTCAAGTAACAGCCTTTCGGCCCGAATAGGGCGGCCCAAGACAGGGACACGACGATGAATATTCACGAATATCAGGCCAAGGCTCTTCTGAAGAGCTTTGGCGCACCGGTTGCCGAAGGTGTGGCAATCTTCTCCGCAGAAGAAGCCGAAGCTGCTGCCAAGCAGCTTCCCGGCCCGCTCTACGTGGTCAAGAGCCAGATCCATGCTGGCGGCCGCGGCAAGGGCAAGTTCAAGGAACTGCCGGCAGAAGCCAAGGGCGGCGTACGCCTCGCCTTCTCGATCGACGAAGCCAAGGCCCATGCCAAGGAAATGTTCGGCAATACGCTGGTGACCGCCCAGACGGGCGAAGCCGGCAAGCAGGTCAACCGCCTCTACATCGAAGACGGCGCCGATATCGCCCGCGAACTCTATTGCTCGCTGCTCGTCGACCGCTCGGTCGGCCAAGTTGCCTTCGTCGTTTCGACGGAAGGCGGCATGGACATCGAAGCCGTTGCCCATGACACGCCGGAAAAGATCCACACGATCGCCATCGACCCGCTGACGGGCGTGACCGACGCGGATGTTGCTGCCATCTCGGGGGCACTCGAGCTTTCGGGTGCGGCTGCCGAAGATGCGAAGTCGCTCTTCCCGATCCTCTACAAGGCCTTCGTCGAAAAGGACATGGCACTGCTCGAGGTCAACCCACTGATCGTCATGAAGAATGACCATCTGCGCGTCCTCGACGCCAAGATGTCCTTCGACGGCAATGCGCTGTTCCGCCATGACGACGTCAAGGCGCTGCGCGACGAGACCGAAGAAGACGCCAAGGAAATCGAAGCCTCCAAGTGGGACCTCGCTTACGTGGCGCTCGACGGCAATATCGGCTGCATGGTCAATGGTGCCGGTCTCGCCATGGCGACGATGGACATCATCAAGCTTTACGGCAAGGAGCCGGCGAACTTCTGTGACGTCGGCGGTGGCGCCGGCAAGGACAAGGTCGCGGCTGCGTTCAAGATCATCACGGCCGACCCGAAGGTCGAGGGCATCCTCGTCAACATCTTTGGCGGCATCATGAAGTGCGACGTCATCGCGGAAGGCGTTGTCGCCGCCGTGCAGGAAGTGGGCCTCAAGGTTCCGCTCGTCGTGCGCCTCGAAGGCACCAATGTCGAACTTGGCAAGAAGATCCTGAACGAATCCGGCCTCGCGATCACCGCGGCCGACGATCTGGACGACGCTGCCAAGAAGATCGTCGCGGCGATCAACGGCTAATCTGAGGGACCTAACTGATGTCTATTCTTGTAAACAAGAACACCAAGGTCCTCGTTCAGGGCCTGACCGGCAAGACCGGCACCTTCCACACCGAACAGGCGCTGGCTTACTACGGCACGCAGATGGTCGGCGGTATCCATCCGAAGAAGGGTGGCGAAACCTGGGCGGGCTCGAAGGGCGAAAGCCTGCCGATCTTCGCCTCGGTTGCCGAAGCCAAGGAACGCACCGGTGCCGACGCATCGGTCATCTACGTTCCGCCGGCGGGTGCCGCTGACGCCATCATCGAAGCGATCGACGCCGAGATCCCGTTCATCACCTGCATCACCGAGGGCATCCCGGTCATGGACATGGTGAAGGTCAAGGCCAAGCTCGACAAGTCGAAGTCGCGCCTGCTCGGACCCAACTGCCCGGGCATCCTGACACCGGAAGAATGCAAGATCGGCATCATGCCGGGCTCGATCTTCCGCAAGGGTTCGGTCGGTATTGTCTCGCGCTCGGGAACACTTACCTACGAAGCAGTGTTTCAGACCTCGAACGAAGGCCTCGGCCAGACGACCGCTGTCGGTATCGGCGGCGACCCGGTCAAGGGCACCGAGTTTATCGACGTGCTTGAGATGTTCCTCGCCGATCCGGCCACGACTTCTATCATCATGATCGGCGAAATCGGTGGTTCGGCTGAAGAAGATGCGGCGCAGTTCCTCATCGACGAAGCCAAGAAGGGTCGCAAGAAGCCGATGGCAGGCTTCATCGCCGGTCGTACGGCTCCGAAGGGTCGCACCATGGGCCATGCCGGCGCTGTCGTCTCCGGCGGCAAGGGTGATGCAGAATCGAAGATCTCGGCCATGGAAGCGGCCGGTATCAAGGTTTCGCCTTCTCCGGCACGCCTCGGCAAGACCCTGGTCGAAGTCCTCAAGGGCTGAGGCATCAGAAGAAACAAGCCAGGCGAAGGGTTGCTGCGGCGAACCTTCGCCTGGAATTCGCATTTGAACGACGATTCGCTTCAGATGATCGAGAGTGGCAGGCCGGGCATCCGGCCATCAATTCTAGTCGGGAGGCGGGCCAGGGCGCTCGCGAAACACCATGGGTAGGCAAGAAGCCAACGAGCAGTTTCTGATCACGTCGTTCCTCGACGGGCAGAATGCGGCCTATATCGAACAGCTTTACGCGCGTTATGAAGAAGATCCCTCGTCGGTGTCCGACGAGTGGCAGGCTTTCTTCAAGGCGCTGGCCGACAATCCGACTGACGTGAAGAAGGCCGCCAAGGGCGCCTCCTGGCAGCGCAAGAACTGGCCCATTGCCGAAGGTGGCGATCTCGTCAACGCGCTCGACGGCAATTGGGGCGTGGTCGAGAAGGTCATTGAGAAGAAGGTGCAGGCCAAGGTCGAGGCGACGTCCGCCGCAGCCGGCAAGCCCGTCTCTGAAGCCGAAGTCATGCAGGCAACGCGCGATTCCGTGCGCGCCATCATGATGATCCGCGCCTACCGCATGCGTGGCCATCTGCATGCCAATCTCGATCCGCTGGGCATCGCGGCACCTGTGGACGATTATAACGAATTGTCGCCGGCGGCCTATGGCTTCACCGAAGCCGATTACAGCCGCAAGATCTTCATCGACAACGTGCTGGGTCTGGAATACGCGACGATCCCGCAGATGCTCGACATTCTGCAGCGGACTTATTGCTCGACGCTCGGCGTCGAATTCATGCATATCTCCAATCCGGATGAGAAGTCCTGGATCCAGGAGCGTATCGAAGGCCCCGGCAAGGGCGTCGAATTTACGCCGAACGGCAAGAAGGCGATCCTGCAGAAGCTGATCGAGGCCGAAGGCTTCGAGCAGTTCATCGACGTCAAGTACAAGGGCACCAAGCGCTTCGGTCTCGACGGCGGTGAATCGCTGATCCCGGCGCTGGAGCAGATCATCAAGCGCGGCGGCCAGGACGGTCTGGAAGAAGTCGTGCTCGGTATGGCCCATCGCGGCCGTCTGAACGTTTTGACCAACGTGATGCACAAGCCGCATCGCGCCGTCTTCCACGAGTTCAAGGGCGGCTCCTTCAAGCCCGACGAAGTCGAAGGTTCCGGCGACGTGAAGTACCATCTCGGTGCCTCCTCGGACCGCGAGTTCGACGGCAACAAGGTGCACCTGTCGCTGACGGCCAACCCATCGCATCTTGAGATCGTCAACCCTGTGGTCATGGGCAAGGCTCGCGCCAAGCAGGACCAGCTCGCGAAGGCCTGGGATGGCGATATCATCCCGCTCAAGGAGCGCTCGAAGGTCCTGCCGCTTCTCTTGCACGGCGATGCGGCGTTTGCCGGCCAGGGCGTGACGGCTGAAATTCTGGGCTTGTCGGGCCTGCGCGGTCACCGCGTTGCCGGTACGCTGCACGTGATCATCAACAACCAGATTGGTTTCACCACCAACCCGGCCTTCTCGCGTTCGTCGCCCTATCCGTCGGACGTTGCGAAGATGATCGAGGCGCCGATCTTCCATGTGAACGGCGATGACCCGGAAGCGGTCGTCTACGCGGCCAAGGTCGCGACCGAATTCCGCATGAAGTTCCACAAGCCTGTCGTCGTCGACATGTTCTGCTATCGCCGCTACGGCCATAACGAAGGCGATGAGCCCTCCTTCACGCAGCCGAAGATGTACAAGGAGATCCGTGCCCACAAGACGGTCGTGCAGATCTACGGCGAACGTCTGATCGCGGAAGGCCTGATCACCGAAGGCGAACTGGAAAAGATGAAGGCCGACTGGCGCGCCCATCTTGAGCAGGAGTTCGAGGCCGGCCAGAGCTACAAGCCGAACAAGGCCGACTGGCTGGACGGCGTATGGTCGGGCCTGCGCACGGCCGACAATGCCGATGAGCAGCGTCGCGGCAAGACCGCCATGCCGATGAAGCAGCTGAAGGAGATCGGCCGCAAGCTGTCGACCATCCCCGAAGGCTTCAAGGCGCATCGCACCATCCAGCGCTTCATGGAAAACCGTGCGCAGATGATCGAGACCGGCGAAGGCATCGACTGGGCCATGGGCGAAGCGCTTGCCTTCGGCTCGCTGGTCGTCGATGGCCACAAGATCCGTCTGTCCGGCCAGGATTGCGAACGCGGCACCTTCAGCCAACGTCACTCGGTTCTCTACGATCAGGAAACCGAAGAGCGCTATATCCCGCTCGCAAACCTTGCACCGACCCAGGCCCGCTACGAAGTCATCAACTCGATGCTTTCGGAAGAAGCCGTACTCGGTTTCGAATATGGCTATTCGCTGGCCCGTCCGGGTGCGCTGACGCTCTGGGAAGCGCAGTTCGGCGACTTCGCCAATGGTGCGCAGGTCGTCTTCGACCAGTTCATCTCGTCGGGTGAGCGCAAGTGGCTGCGCATGTCGGGTCTCGTCTGCCTTCTGCCGCATGGCTATGAAGGGCAGGGTCCGGAGCATTCCTCGGCCCGCCTCGAACGTTGGCTGCAGATGTGCGCCGAAGACAACATGCAGGTCGCTAACGTCACGACACCGGCGAATTACTTCCACATCCTGCGCCGCCAGGTGAAGCGCGACTTCCGCAAGCCGCTGATCCTGATGACGCCGAAGTCCCTGCTGCGCCACAAGCGTGCGACCTCGAGCCTTGCTGAAATGGCCGGCGAAAGCTCGTTCCACCGCCTGCTGTGGGACGATGCTGAAGTCATCAAGGACGGCCCGATCAAGCTGCAGAAGGATGCCAAGATCCGCCGCGTCGTCATGTGCTCGGGGAAGGTCTATTACGACCTGCTGGAAGAGCGCGAAAAGCGCGGCATCGACGATATCTACCTGCTGCGTATCGAACAGCTCTATCCGGTCCCGGCCAAGGCGCTCATCAACGAGCTCTCGCGCTTCCGCAATGCGGAGATGGTCTGGTGCCAGGAAGAGCCGAAGAACATGGGCGGCTGGTCGTTCATCGATCCCTACCTGGAATGGGTGCTCGCCCATATCGACGCCAAGTACCAGCGCGTGCGCTACACCGGCCGTCCGGCCGCCGCATCGCCGGCAACCGGCCTGATGTCGAAGCACCTCGCCCAGCTTGAAGCCTTCCTCGAGGACGCACTGGGCGGTTGATCCGCCCAGTCTTTCCCTCGCAGACCGAAACGTTCTCTGACCAACGGAATTGAGATCATGGCCACTGAAATCCGCGTACCCACCCTTGGCGAATCCGTCAGCGAAGCCACCATCGGCACCTGGTTCAAGAAGGTCGGCGACACCGTCAAGGCCGACGAGCCACTCGTCGAGCTGGAAACAGACAAGGTCACGGTTGAAGTTCCGTCGCCCGTCTCTGGCGTCCTGACCGAGATTGTCGCGCAGAACGGCGAAACCGTAGGCCTCGGCGCGCTGCTCGGCCAGATCGCCGAAGGTGCTGCTGGTTCCGCTGGTGCGGCTGCACCTGCTCCTGCCGCCGCGCCCGCACCGGCTGCAGCCCCGGCTCCGGCCGCTGCACCTGCGGCCGCCGCTCCTGCCGCCACGTCCATGCCGGCTGCTCCGGCCGCTGCTAAGCTTGCTGCCGACAACAACATCGCGACCTCTGACGTCGATGGTTCCGGCAAGCGTGGCCAGGTGCTGAAGGGCGACGTGCTCGCTGCCATCGCCAAGGGCGTTGCTGCACCGGCCCCGGCTGCTGTGCCGGCCGCCCCGCGCCCGGCCTCCACGGCGGACGATGCGTCGCGCGAAGAGCGCGTGAAGATGACGCGTCTGCGCCAGACGATTGCCCGCCGCCTCAAGGACGCCCAGAACACCGCCGCCATGCTCACCACCTATAACGAGGTGGACATGAAGGCGGTCATGGACCTGCGCAACAAGTACAAGGACATCTTCGAGAAGAAGCATGGCGTGAAGCTCGGCTTCATGGGCTTCTTCACCAAGGCTGTCACGCACGCTCTGAAGGAATTGCCTGCCGTCAACGCTGAGATCGATGGCACCGACATCATCTACAAGAACTACTGCCACATCGGCGTTGCCGTTGGCACCGACAAGGGCCTGGTCGTTCCAATCGTGCGCGATGCCGACCAGATGTCGATCGCCGAGATCGAAAAGGATATCGGTCGTCTCGGCAAGGCTGCCCGTGACGGTCAGCTTTCCATGGCCGACATGCAGGGCGGTACCTTCACCATTTCGAACGGTGGCGTATACGGTTCGCTGATGTCGTCGCCGATCCTGAATGCACCGCAGTCGGGTATCCTCGGCATGCACAAGATCCAGGAGCGCCCGGTTGTCGTCGGTGGCCAGATCGTCATCCGTCCGATGATGTATCTCGCTCTGTCCTATGACCACCGCATCGTCGACGGCAAGGAAGCCGTCACCTTCCTGGTGCGCGTCAAGGAAAGCCTTGAGGATCCGGAACGTCTGGTTCTCGACCTCTAAGGAGACCTCACGATGGAGCCGGTTTCCGCTTCCGCCTCTCCGCTCGTCCTGCTCCTTGCCTGGAGCGTGGTCCTGCTGGTTGCGCATGTCCTGTTGCAGGGTATGCTCGCCACCATGGAGCTGGGGCCACAGTGGAATGCTGGCCCGCGTGACGACAACAAGCAGCCGGCGGGTAAGCTCGCCGGTCGTGCTGCGCGGGCGTCATCCAACTTCCGGGAAACCTATCCGGCCTTCGTCGCGCTTGCAGCGGGTCTTCTCTTCACGGGTGAGACGTCCGGCCTCAGTCTGACCGGCGCGATCGTCTGGTTCGTTGGGCGTATCGTCTACTATCCGCTTTATCTGGCCGGCGTCCCCTACATCCGTTCCCTCGTCTGGACCGGATCTATGGTCGGCCTTGGCCTGATGTTCCTCGTGCTGGCGTTTTGAGGTGAAGCATGGGCGCGTCATCCGGAACATCTGTTCTTCTGGCAGTTCTCGCCCTCGCTCCCCTAGCTGAGGCCGCCGAATGCCGCATCGAGAAAGCGATCTATCGCGAGGCTGAGACGGGTGTCGAACTCGCCTTTAAACCAGCGAGCGGCGAGAACACGCCGGTAACCCATGGTTTCGTCACCACGATCGGCAAGACGAAGCTCGATGGCCACGTCCTCTATGACCCTGAAATCGAGCGTCCCGTTGGAATGCTTATGAACAATTGCCCCGAAGGTGACGTGACCGGCGCGGATCTCGCCGCCTGCACCGTCTGGAAGGGCATCGTCTACGGTGTCGACACCGCAACCGGCCACATTGATCTTCTGCCGCCGGAAGGCACAAACGCCCCGGATGCGCTGTTGCTGCCGGGCTTTGGTCCTGCCGTCATGGCGTCTCCACTCGGAAAGTCGCTCGATGCCGGTCCCTGGGACGTCTTCGACTTCAAGGAATGCGCCGCATGACCGCCCGTCCTCTCCTGCTCGTCACTGGTGGAAGCCGGGGCATCGGTGCGGCCGTCGTTCTAAAAGCGGCCAAGGCCGGCTATGACGTGCTGATCAATTTCCGGTCTGACGAAGCGTCGGCGCAAGCCGTTGCAGAGCAGGCCCGCGCGTTAGGTGCGACGGCGGAGATCATCCAGGCCGATACGGCAACCGAAGAGGGGATTACCGCGATCTTTGCCGCCGTTGATCGGTTTGGACGACTGGACGCGCTGGTCAACAATGCCGGCGTCGTCGACCAGACGGCCCGGGTCGAAGATTTTGACCGGGCGCGGCTAGACCGCATGTTCGCAGTCAACGTGATCGGCAAGATCCGCTGTGCGACCGAGGCCGTGAAGCGCATTTCGACCAAGCATGGCGGGCAGGGTGGCGTGATCGTCAACATCTCCTCGATGGCGGCCGTTCTCGGCAGTCCCGGCCAGTATGTCGATTATGCCGCCGCAAAGGCTGCCGTCGATACCTTCACCGTTGGACTTTCCCGCGAGGTCGCAACCGAAGGCATCCGTGTCAATGCCGTCAGGCCCGGCATCATCGAGACCGATATCCATGCCTCCGGCGGTCTGCCGGACCGGGCGCGCGATCTCGCACCAACTGTGCCTATGCAGCGGCCCGGCTCTGCGGACGAGGTTGCCGACAGCGTGCTCTACCTCCTTTCTCCTCAGGCTTCCTATGTCACGGGCGCCATCTTGAATGTCAGCGGCGGCCGTTAACCGCCGAAAACGAAGGAAAATCCCATGTCTTATGATGTCATCGTTATCGGTTCGGGCCCTGGCGGCTATGTCTGCGCCATCAAGGCAGCCCAGCTCGGCCTGAAGGTCGCGGTCGTCGAAAAGCGCGCCACCTATGGTGGCACCTGCCTCAACATCGGCTGCATCCCCTCCAAGGCTCTGCTGCATGCCTCTGAAGTCTTCCACCATGCTGCCCACGGCATGGCGGATCTCGGCGTGGAGGTCGGTGCGCCGACGCTCAACCTGCCGAAGATGATGGCGCACAAGGATGCGACGGTGAAGTCGAACGTCGAGGGCGTCGCCTTCCTGTTCAAGAAGAACAAGATCGATGGCATCCAGGGCACCGGCAAGATCCTCTCGGCCGGCAAGGTCGAAGTCACCAATGATGCGGGCGAAGTTCAGGTTCTCGAGACCAAGAACATCGTCATCGCCACTGGCTCAGATGTCGCCGGCATTCCGGGCGTTGCCGTCGATATCGACGAGAAGATCATCGTGTCGTCCACCGGCGGCATCGCGCTCGACAAGGTCCCGGCCAAGATGATCGTCGTTGGCGGCGGTGTCATCGGCCTTGAGCTCGGCTCTGTCTGGTCTCGCCTCGGCGCAAAGGTCACCGTGGTCGAATATCTCGACACGATCCTCGGCGGCATGGACGGCGAAGTCTCCAAGCAGTTCCAGCGTATCCTTGCCAAGCAGGGCATCGAGTTCAACCTCGGTGCCAAGGTCACCGGCGTCGAAAAGTCGGGTGATGGCGCGAAGGTCACCTTCGAACCGGTGAAGGGCGGCGAAGCCCAGACCCTCGACGCCGACGTGGTTCTGGTTGCCACCGGCCGCAAGCCCTTCACCGCAGGCCTCGGCCTTGAAGGTGCGGGCATTGCGCTCGACAATCGCGGCCGCGTCGAAATCGACGGCCATTACCGCACCAATGTCGCCGGCATCTATGCCATCGGCGACGTGGTCAAGGGTCCTATGCTCGCCCACAAGGCGGAAGACGAAGGCGTGGCGCTGGCCGAAATCCTCGCCGGGCAGCACGGCCATGTGAACTATGATGTCATTCCGGGCGTCGTCTACACCCAGCCGGAAGTCGCTTCCGTCGGCAAGACCGAGGAAGAACTGAAGGCCGCGGGCGTCACCTACAAGGTCGGCAAGTTCCCCTTCACGGCCAATGCCCGTGCCCGTGCCATGCAAGCATTGGACGGCTTCGTCAAGGTTCTGGCGGATAAGGACACGGACCGCGTGCTGGGCGTGCACATCATCGGTCTCGGTGCCGGCGAGATGATCCACGAAGCGGCCGTTCTCATGGAATTCGGCGGTTCCTCGGAAGACCTCGGCCGCACCTGCCATGCGCATCCGACCATGTCGGAAGCTGTCAAGGAAGCCGCACTCGCGACTTTCTTCAAGCCTCTCCATATGTGAGTTCTACAGAACTGATATAAGCCAATTATTATATTTCAGTAAGGTTGAAGGCTGTCGCTTGTTCCCCAGGCGGCGGCCTTTATCATGCGTGGGCACTGCCTCTTTCCCGAAATGACGAAAGGCAAACCATGCCCGCGATCGCCCCCACATCCTATTCCATCCTCCAGAAGGCTCTGCATTGGACGATGGCCCTTCTCATCCTCTTCAACCTGATCTTCTCCGACGTCATGGAAGAGGCGGTCGAAGCCTATGAGCGTGGCGAGGTGCCCTCGCCTGAGGCTCTCTCGTCTGCCAATATCCACGCGTATGTCGGCATTGCGGTGCTCTGTCTCGGGCTGATCCGGCTTGCCGTTCGCTTGATGCGGGGGGCTCCCGCCGCGCCGGTCGAAGAGCCGCCGCTCCTGCGGCTTGCGTCGAAGATTGCACATGGCACTTTCTACGCGCTGTTCATCCTGCTGCCGCTGAGCGGCATCGGCAAATACTACTTTGGCAACGAGATCGCCGGCGAGGTTCACGGCGGGCCGCTGAAGCTTTTGATGTGGGTGCTGATCGTGGTTCACATTGCCGCAGTGCTGGCGCATCAGTTCTACTGGAAGACCCCCATCGCCCAGCGTATGACCAGAGGCTGAACGAGGCGCCCCTGCGGTCGCCGGACCCTGGGGGCGTTGCATGTCGAAAGCATCGATAGAATCCGTGGCGCTGCCGCATCCGGCGCTTCCCTCGGCTGATTGGGCCGATCGCTACGCTGTTATCACGCTCAACCACGACGCCACGGCGCTCGATCTTGCGCGAAAAATGTTCGGGCGTTCGCCGCGCTGGGTGGGCCTGCTGTTGGCGTTGCGGAATCGGATTGTCGCGCTGTTCGGCTTGAAGTCGGCTGAACTTGGGATCGACGAAGGAACGACCATCGGAGCCTTCCCCGTGGTCAGTGCTTGCGACGATCAGGTCGTGCTCGGGTTCGACGACAACCATCTCAATTTTCGGATCGTGCTGGATGTGGCCGCTGCCGGTTTGCAGACGCGGAAGCTTGCCGTCACGACACTGGTCGAGCGGCACAATCTGTTTGGTCGGATCTATATCTTTGTGATCACGCCATTCCACAAGCTGATCGTCCGCACCATCCTGGCGCGGATGCGCTGAGGTTCTGGCGTAGCGGGTTTTGCGTGCGTCAGCTGCCGACGCGGGTGACCGTGAAGCCCTGCTTGCGGAAGAGTTCGACCAGGCCTTCCTCCCCCGGAAGGTGCAGGGCGCCAACGGCAATGAAGGCATTGCCTTTTTCCAGGTGTGGACTGCTTCCCTTAGCCATCAAGAGGTTGCGGTCCCGCACAATCCGATTTTCGAACGCAGCATAGGCGCTTTCGTCGCCGTCTTCGGGCGTCGGGGCCACGGCCTTGAGCATCGGCATGGTCATGCCGATTTCGCCGGACAGGTACAGTTCGGTCATCGTTTCGATGACGTCTTCCATCTTGTCGCCGAGCGCGATGGTTTCGATCAGCGCCTGGAAGTGGAAATCGACGGGCAGATCGGCCATGGCCTGCAACTGCTCGACCATGGTCTCCAGCCCGGCTATGGGCTTGCCGGCTTTCACCGCGTCTTCGGCAATCTGCTTGTCGAGGAAGGATGCCCCGCCCGCCTTGCGCGACATTTCGCAGGCGGGGAGGGCGACGAAGCTTGCGAGGATCCAGGGTTTCATGCGGGACACGGCGGCCAAGGCCAATCCACGCTCCTTCAGGCCTGTCTCCAGCGCCTTCAGGTCTTCCGCACCAAGATGGTCCTTGATGCTGGTGCCGTCGGTGAACATGGTGAGTTCGGGATGCATCAGCAGAGTCGCGCCGGCCTTCTGTTCGTCGAGGATTTCGTCCGATTCGATCACGACCACATCGGCTGCAGCCGCCGCGTCGCGGGCGCCTGATGGCATGGTCAAGACGCGCGGGTCGGTGACATGCATCGTGCCCAGGAGCCAGGAGGGGGCGAGGCCCGGCTTCTCGATCTTCCAGAAGATGCCGCTTCCGTTCGGAACCTTTGCTGCCTCGTCGCGGATCTTTTGCAGTTCCGCAGGCTGCTCTTTCTCCATGGCGACCAGCAGATTCTGGCCGTTGCAGGTCGTATCCGTCGCCGCATGGGCGGGGCTGAGCGCGAGAAGGGTGCTTACGAGCACGACAAGCAGCAGGAGTGGCAGGGCACCCGCGAGCCAGACAAGCACATCCGCCGCAGACGGACGCGGCAGACGGGTTCGTGAGGGGAAGAACGGTTGCGTGCTCATGACGTCTCCTGTGTCGATCGAGACAATAGAAGTGTCGATCCTCATGTTTGCTTAACGAAAGTGGTTAACGCAGTCAGGCGCGCGGATGGGCGCGGTCGTAGATGTCGAGCAAGCGCGCACTGTCGACGCCGGTATAGATCTGGGTTGTCGACAGGCTGGCATGGCCGAGCAGTTCCTGGATTGTGCGCAGGTCGCCGCCGCTTCCCAGCAGATGGGTGGCAAAGGAATGGCGCAGCGCATGGGGCGTGGCCGAATCGGGAAGGCCGAGTGCAGAGCGCAGCCGCTGCATTTCGCGCTGGATGATCGCCGGCTGCAGCTTGCCGCCGCGCGCGCCGCGAAACAGCGGCTCTGCCTCTTCCAGGTGATAGGGGCAGAGCTTGCGATAGGTCTCGACCGCCTCGCCGACCACGGGCAAAAGCGGCACCAGCCGCGTCTTGCCGCCCTTGCCGGTCACACGCAGGCTGGTTGCCTTGGCATGGAAGGCTGATGGCGTCAGATCGAGCGCTTCTGAGATGCGCAGGCCGCAGCCATAGAGAAGAGAGAGAACCGCAGCGTCGCGGGCGGCGATCCAGGGCTCATCGTTCATCTGCGTATTAATGTCGACCACTGCGACTGCCTGGCTACCCGACAAAGGCTTGGGCAAGGATTTCGGCTGCTTGGGTGAGCGTACTGCCGTCGCGCCAGCCGCATTGACGAGGCCCTTGCGCTCCAGGAAGCGGAGGAAGGAGCGCAGGCCCGCGAGATGTCGTCCGAGCGAGCGGGCGCCGGCGCCTTCCTTGCGGCGGGAGGCGAGAAAGGCGCGCAGATCCGCAGGGCGCAGATCCTTGACGTCGTCGAGACGCACGGTGCCGCCGATGTAACCGGAGAGGAATTGCAGAAACTGGCGGGTGTCTCGCTCATAGGCCTCCAGCGTATTGCCGGACAGGCGGCGTTCCGCTCCAAGCCTGTCGAGCCAGGCCGCCCGTTCGCCGAGAAGTCGTTCGTCTGCGGGGATCACGATGAGGCCTTGGGTTCTCTAGAAGATCTGATCGCTCACGATGCCGCCAGAGGGTTACCGAAGACCTAACGTCCAATGCGCTGTTCGCCGGGGATCACCTTATCCCTCTGCAATCGCCTGTTTCCTTTCCGGGCCGGCGGGGGCAAGTTGCACGCCGATGAAGGACGATTCGAAAACTCTCTTCGGCGCACTCTTCGACAGTCCGCGCCGCAAGGTCGTGCCGGTGCTGGTGCCCATGCCGGCACCCACTGCCTATAGCTATGCCGTGCCCGATGGTGTCACGGTGGAGGCAGGCGCCATCGTCCAGGTGCCGCTCGGCCCCCGCCAGGTGGTCGGCATCGTCTGGGACGGCGAAGATGGTTCGACCGTCGATCCCAAGAAGCTGCGCGAGATCACCAAGGTTTTCGATTGCCCACCGCTTGATCGGGACATGCGAAGCTTTCTCGACTGGGTGGCGAGTTACACGCTGTCCCCGCCCGGCTATGTCGCGCGCATGGCGCTGCGGGCACCGGCCGCACTCGATCCTGAGCCGATGATCGAAGGCTTACGCTACAGCGGCTACCAGCCCGAGAAGATGACGCCGGCCCGGCAAAAGGTCCTGGCGCTCGCTAGCGACGGGCTGTCCTGGACCAAGAGTGGCCTCGCACATGCCACCGGCGTCTCCACCAGCGTCATCGACGGCCTCGCCAAGCAGGGCGTATTCGAGCAGGTCTTTCTGCCGCCCCCGCCGATCGTCGCCGCACCCGACCCGGATTACGCCTCGCATCGGCTGGCAGGGCCGCAGCTTGAGGCGGCAGAGGAGTTGCGCGAGCAAATCCGCGATGGCGGCTTTTCCGTCTCGCTGATCGATGGCGTCACCGGCTCGGGCAAGACGGAGGTCTATTTCGAAGCGATTGCCGAAACGCTGAAACAGGGCAAGCAGGTGCTGATCCTGCTGCCGGAAATCGCGCTTACTGCAAACTTCCTCGAACGTTTCCAGGATCGCTTCGGCTCGAAGCCTGGCGAATGGCATTCGGATCTTGCAACGCGAACCCGCGAGAAGGTCTGGCGCCAGGCGGCAACTGGCGAGATCCGCGTCGTTGCCGGTGCGCGTTCTGCGCTGTTCCTGCCGTTTGAAAACCTCGGGCTGATCATCGTCGACGAAGAGCATGACCCGGCCTTCAAGCAGGAAGACCGCGTCTTCTATAATGCGCGCGATATGGCCGTGGTGCGCGCCCGGATCGCTGGCTTCCCCGTGGTGCTGGTCTCGGCCACGCCCTCGGTCGAGAGCCAGGTCAACTGCAATGCCGGGCGCTACAAACGCATTCACCTGCCGACACGCTTTGCCGATGCGGCGATGCCGGATCTGCATCTCATCGATATGCGGCGTGCTTCGCCGGAGCGCGGCGGCTTCCTCTCGCCGATCTTGCTACGCTCCGTCGGCAAGGCCGTCGAACGGGGAGAGCAGGCGCTGCTCTTTCTCAATCGGCGCGGTTATGCGCCGCTGACGCTCTGCCGGGTCTGCGGTCACCGCTTCCAGTGCCCGCAATGCTCAAGCTGGCTGGTCGAACATCGTTTTCGCGGCCAGATCCAGTGCCATCAATGCGGCTATCATGAGCCGACACCGAATGCCTGCCCGGAATGCGGGACGCTGGACCATCTCGTCGCCTGCGGCCCCGGCGTCGAGCGCATCGCCGAAGAAGTCGAAAAGCACTTTCCCGAGGCGCGCACGCTGGTGCTGTCCTCCGATCTCGGCGGCGTCAAGCGATTGCGCCTTGAGCTGGAGGCGATTGCGAACGGGGAAGCGGATATCGTCATCGGCACGCAGCTAGTCGCCAAGGGACACAATTTCCCGCTGATGACTCTCGTCGGTATCATTGACGCCGATATCGGCTTGTCGAATGGTGACCCACGCGCCGCCGAACGCACCTTCCAGCTTCTCTCCCAGGTGACCGGCCGCGCCGGGCGCACGGGGCGCAAGAGCCTCGGGCTGATGCAGACCTTCCAGCCGCAACATCCGGTGATGCAGGCACTGGTCTCTGGCGATGCCTCGGCCTTCTATGAGCGAGAGATCATTGAGCGGGAGCGGGCACAGCTGCCACCCTATGGTCGGCTTGTTTCGATCATCGTCTCCGCCGACACCCGCGCTGAAGCCGAAGGTCATGCCCGGGCGCTCCGGCAAACGGCGCCGGTCGAATCGGGAATCACCATCCTCGGGCCGGCCGAAGCGCCGCTGGCGCTGATCCGGGGGCGTCATCGCTTCCGTCTGCTTGTGCATGGCCGCCGAAGCAGCGACATGCAGAGCTTCGTGCGTGCAATTCTGGAGCGGGGACCGAAGGAACGCCGCTCGATCCAGGTGCAGGTCGATGTCGATCCGCAGAGTTTCCTCTGACCTCGCAGTGACGGGCCAAGGCAAGAAAAGTCCTCAGGGGCGATACCTTGCTGTTTGGAATCATGCCATAAGCCGCGCGGCTTCTTTCATATCTCGGGATCATCATGGAGTTCTACTTTCCAACAGAAACCGGCGAACAGCTGGCATTCCTCGCGGCCGCTGCCGCTGCCTTGATCGGCTGCTTTGTGCTGTTTGCGCCGGGCCTGACGCTCCGGCTGCTCGGCCTTGCTATAACAGGTGATCGCACCGAGGGGCTCGGGACCACCCGGTCCGCCGGTGGATTGATTGTCGGCTTCTCGGGAACGGCCCTGCTTCTCGCCCAACCAACCGTCTATCTGGCCTTCGGTGCAGCACTTGGCCTTGCCGCGTTCGCCCGCATCCTGTCCATCATGTCGGACCATGGGGGCACGTGGCGCAACATGCTTCTTCTGGTTGTGGAGGTCGTGCTGTCCGCGCTCACACTCGCCTATGTCTTTGGTCTGACATAAAGATTGGCAATGCTTGCCGGGGAAGAGTGATCCCGCCAATTTGACGCAGATTTGGACAAAATTCGGCCCTAGGCCTTGCTCTGAAGGAGCAAACCGTTAATACGCGTGTTGCGAGTCCGGATATGCTATGCTAGACGAACCGCGAAATTCGGAAAACGCAAGCGTAACTCTCTTGTGTTTTTGAGGAAAACAAAACGATTTCAGGGTCTTGCCGAGCCTTCTTCGAGGTGTTGGGCGTCCTGGGTCAAGATCAGGGAATTTTTTGCCCGTGGCAGACGCATCCCAAGTGATTTCAGGTGTGGCCGAGCGTTACGCATCGTCGCTTTTCGAGCTTGCGCTCGAAGCTGGTGCGATTGACGCCGTCTCTGCCGATCTCAACCGCTTCCAGGCGATGATCGACGAGAGCGCCGATCTGAAGCGCCTTGTCCTGTCGCCCGTTTTCACGGCCGAGGATCAAGTCAACGCCATCACCGCGATCAGCCAGAAGGCCGGTTTCAGCGCGTTGGTTCTGAACTTCCTCAAGGTCGTTGCCGGCAATCGCCGCCTGTTTGCCGTCTCCGGCATGGTGGCTGGCTATCGCCAGGCCGTCGCCCGTCACAAGGGTGAGGTCACGGCTGATGTTACTTCCGCTCATGCCCTTTCGGCTGAGCAGGAAACTGAACTGAAGGCGGCGCTGAAGAGCGTTACCGGCAAGGAAGTCTCGATCGCTGTAACGGTCGATCCCTCCCTGCTCGGCGGTCTGATCGTCAAGGTCGGCTCCCGCCAGATCGACACGTCTCTTCGCACCAAACTTTCCACCCTTAAGCTTGCACTGAAAGAGGTTGGCTGATGGATATCCGCGCCGCGGAAATTTCCGCAATTCTGAAAGATCAAATCAAGAACTTCGGCAAAGAGG
>JARXAQ010000044.1 GCA_029865825.1 Rhizobium sp. | reverse complement strand
GCTTGACGATCTGGGCAATACGCTCGACCATGTCACGATAGGTGGCAATACCGGCGTCGGGGATGCCGAGATGCGAGGCAACCGTCCCGTAGCCGGTGACGTAGAGGGCCTTGAAACCCATGCGGTCGGCGATCAGCGCCGAGATCATGTCGTAAACGCCAGGTGCCAGAATGAAGTGTTTGGCGGTGAGCGCTTGTTTCAAGGCGGGGTCGGGCATCAGGCTTGCAGCTTTCCATGGGATTTCAGAATGGGAGCGATCCGTTCGGCATGCGCCAGCAGATGGCTGTCGGCAAAACGGCGCGCGATCAGGGTGACGCCGATCGGCAGGCTGTCCCGTTCCAGAGAAACGGGAATGTTGATGCAGGGCACGCCAAGCATGGTCCAGGAGGCGTTGAAAACCGGATCGCCCGGGCGGCGACCGACGGGCGCAAAACCCGGTGCACTTGGCGCGATCACCACGTCAAAACCGGCGGCAATTTGATCGAACGCGATGCGCGAAAGCGCCATGGCATCATAGGCGCGGGCGAGATCCGCAAGGCTCGAACCATCCCGGTTTTCCACCCGGTGGTGGAAATCGTCGTGCAGGTTCTTTCCGTGACGGGCCGCCAGATTGCGAAACGCGGCCTGGCCTTCGCGGTGCAGGATCACGCGGTGATGGGCGTCGAGCACCTTGAAATCCTCAGGCAGTTCCAGCCTTGTCACCTGATGGCCGGCAGCAACCAGGCGCTCGGCGGCAAGGCTCAGGGCTTCCAGGCTCTCGGGCGCCAGCTTGTCGCGATAGGGACCGCTGGTGCTGGCGATCCGCAGCTGTTCTGTTGCCGATGCCTCCGGCTCGAGGGGCTCGTCGAGACCGAGAACACCGGCCATCAGTGCGAGATCTGCCACGGATCGGCCATACCAGCCGACGGTGTCGAAGCTCAGCGCATAGATCTTCACACCTTCGCGGCTGACGCGCCCAAAACTCGGCTTCATCGCATAAACACCGCAGAACGAACCCGGCCGCATGGTGGAACCGCCCGTCTGGGTGGCGAGCGCAAGCGGCACGTGGAAATCGGCAACGGCGGCGGCCGATCCGGCCGAGGAGCCGCCGGAGGTGCGGGTCAGGTCATGCGGATTGCCGGTCGCCGCATCGCGACCTGCGGCGGCAAATTCCGTCGTGTCGGTCTTGCCGAGCACGATCGCGCCTTCTGCGCGCAGGAGATCCACGACCGCCGCATCGGCTGCGGGGCGAAAGCCCTGATAGAGAGGAGAGTTGTGCGTTGTCGGCAGATCGGCGGTGTCAAAGACATCCTTCACGCCGATCGGCAGGCCATGCAGGCGGCCCCGTTTTTCGGCGGGAAGTGCGTCCAGTCGCGCGGCCTCGGCCAGCGCATCCGGATTGAGCGCCAACCAGGCTTTCACGTCCCCATCACGCTCGATGATCCGGGCAAGACAGGCAGAGACGAGATCATGGGATGACAGCATCCCGTCTCGCATGGCCGCCAGCGCCTCAGTCGCGCTAAGTTGATGGATGTCGGAGATCTGCGTCATGACATCAGTCCTGGCGGCACCTGATGATGAAATGCTGTTACGCTTTGGAAGGCAGCACCGAGGCACAAGCAAAGCGCATCATCGCCAGGCCGGCCAACGACCTGGATGCCGGTCGGCAATCCAGTGCGGCCAAGGCCGGAGGGCAGCATCAGGGCGGGTAGGCCCGTCACGTCGAAAATCATCGTGTTGCGGGAAATGACGGACTGGAATGCATGGGGCGCTCCGTTCACATCGACGGTAAGTTCATCGAGCCGTCCGGCTTCACCTCCAAGACCCGGCGTAACCACCAGATCGATGCCTTCCATAGCCGCGACAAAACCGGCACGCGCCTCGGCTCTCTGCTGAAGCGCACGGCCATACTCGACGGCCGAATATTGACGACCGTTGTTCAGCCGATGCAGCATGCCCCTATCGAACAAATCGGCGCGGTCGATCCGCGTGCCGTGCAGCGTCGCGAGCTCGCTTTGTAAGATCACCCAGCCAGCCTCATGCCAGGGATCGATATCGAGCATCGGAAGGGGTATGAGAGCGCAGCCGAGACTTTCCAGCCGAGACAGGGCGACCTGCCAGTTACCGAGCACGGCATTGTCAACGCAGTCGGTGAACCAGGTCTGCGGCACACCGATACGTAGAGCCTTGACGGAAGCATCGGAAAGCAATGCCTGGCAGTCGGTTAGAAGTGCCATGTCCGGCTCGTCTGTCATGAAGGGGAGCACACGGGCGAGATCCCGTGCCGAGCGCGCCATCGGCCCGACATGATCGAGCGTCCAGGAGAGCGGTGCAACACCGGCTCGTGACACCAGCTCGCGAGTAGGTTTGAGCCCAGTCGTGCCACACCAGCAGGAGGGCACGCGGATTGAACCGCCGGTATCGGTGCCGAGTGCGAGCGGCATCAGCCGCGCAGCAAGGGCAGCCCCCGAGCCGGTCGAGGAGCCGCCGGTCCAGCGCTCGGCGTTCCAGGGATTTGTGACGGCCCCGAAACGCGGATTGTGCGGCGAACCTGCGGCAAATTCCGTGGTTGCAGTCATAGCGAATGGAACGGCGCCGGCGGCACGCAACCGCGCCACAGCCGATGCATCAGCCGGCGCTATACGATCCCCGGTGAACAGCGAGCCGGAGGTGACGACGGCACACTCGACATCGATGATATCCTTGACGCCAAAGGGAATGCCTTCCAGCGGCCGTGGATTACCGGCCTTCCAGCGCGCATCGCTTTCGGCCGCCGCAGCGTGCGCCCTGGGCACGAGCCGCAACACGGCCTCGCGGCCAGCTCTTGTCGCCGGCATGGCGTTGACCAAGCTGGCCAAAGCAGCCGACGGAGTAAGCGCTCCTTCGGCGAAGGCTGCCAGAAGCATTTCGACATCGGCCGCGCCAACCAAGCCCGGAAGCGGCGCCGGGACCAGTTGGTAAGGCGATATGGACACAAACGTCTCAATCAGCGCCAAGCCGCCTGAGACCGGCCAAGCCGGCCGGCTCGGATCGACAATCGCGAGCGGGTTGAGATCACCGGTCAAGCCGGTGTCCTCAACACGTGCCTGAGGGGCATGTGGCACTGGCATCACCTCATTCGGCCGCCATCTGTGCCGGCGTGCGGGACGCCATCAGCGGCTGGATGCGCTCGCCGAACTGGTCGAGACCGACGAGGAAATCGTCGAAGGTCAGCATGATGCCCTTGGTGCCGGGAACGGTTCCGGCCTCATCCAGCATGCGGGCGACATTGGCGTAGGAGCCGACCAGCGTGCCCATGTTAAAATTGACGGCACCTTCTGGGAGGTTGATGTGCTTGGCCGTCGAATTGGCGTCCGCCGTCGCGTCCTTGCCGCCCTGATCGGCCATCCAGGCGAGCGCATCGACATCGGCGCCAGCCCGGTAGCTTTCCCACTTGGCGCGGGCGAGCTCGTCGGTTTCGTCGGCAATCACCATGAAGAGAACATAGGCCCCGACGTCACGGCCGGTTTTGGCAGCAGCCTCCATTAGCTTGGCGTTGTTGGGCGCATAGGCCGTCGGCGTATTGATGCCCGAACCCATGACGAAGTTGTAGTCGGCATATTCGGCGGCAAACTCCATGCCGCGCGGGCTCTGGCCGGCCGCCACGATCTCGATCTTGTTCGCCGGCATCGGCTTCATCATGCAGTCCTTCATGGTGAAGTGCTTGCCATCGAAGGTGCAGGCGCCGTTCTCCCAGAGCTCCTTCATGATGTGGACGTATTCGGTCGAATAGTCATAGCGATAGCCGAAATAGCTGTCGCCCGGCCACATGCCCATCTGGTCGTATTCGGCCATCTGCCAGCCGGAAACGATGTTCACGCCGAAGCGGCCCGGAGCCACATTGTCGATCGTGGTCGCCATACGCGCGACAATCGCCGGCGGCAGAGTGAGGACGGCGGTCGAGGCAAACAGCTTGATGCGCTCGGTGACGGCAGCCAGGCTCGCCATCAGGGTAAAGCTTTCGAGATTGTAGTCCCAGAATTCGGCCTTACCGCCGAAGCCGCGTAGCTTGATCATCGAAAGCGCGAATTCCAGGCCGTATTTCTCGGCCTTCTGCACGATCTGCTTATTGAGCTCGAAGCTCGGCATGTATTGCGGCGAGGCTGTCGAGATCAGCCAGCCATTGTTTCCGATTGGAATGAAGACACCGATATCCATCTTGGTTCCCCTTTTTATGAGCCAAATGCATGTAGTATGTACGAACTAATGCAAAATTTTTTTGACCTGTCCAGCCAAAAATGACGCATGTTTAGGCGTGCATATTTTGTGTGCAATCGACGAAATTGCGCGCAGCGATGATTGCCGCCGAATGGATCAGACGACGTCGGAGTGGGCAGCTCAGCTGCGCCATGCGGAGAAATGAGAGCGGAGAACAGGCGCAAGCCTACCCATGACCCGCCGGGCAAGCCGGCCGATGATCAGCACCATCAGGCCGAAGAACTCAGCCTTCGGCGCGCAGTGTGGTGGTAAAGGTGAAGCGTTCGGCAGGGAGGACCTGGAATGCATATTCCAGGAGACGGCGACCGGAACCGTAGTAGCGACGGGTCACGACAAGCGCCAGATCGCCCGCCTTGACGTCGAGCTTGGCAGCCGTCACCTCGTCGAGCACCAGCGGCTTGATGTCCTGCTGGATCTCCTGGATTTTCTCGCCGGTGAACTGCTCGATGTAGTGAAAGATCGCACTGCGGGCGACCGTGATGTCCTTGACAGCTGCCGCAAGCTTGGAATCGACATAGACCTCATTCCAGGAAAAGGGCCTGCTGCGGTTCCCGGGATAGCGGATGCCGGCCATATGGAAGAACTTACGGCCCGGGCGGCAGCCAAGCTCGACAGCGAGCTTGCCCTGAGCCGAAATCTCTTCCTTGGTGTCGATGACGAATTCGGTCTCGGCGGCGATCTCGAAAAGCTCAGACCGGGAATGGGCGATGAAACGCTTGCGCTCGGGATCAAAGCCAGCCTCGACACGGGTGCCAACACCCTTTCGCGCCGACAGGCGGCCTTTGTTTCGCAGTGTGCCGATCGCCTGGCGCACCGTCTGGCGGCTGACGCCGAGGGCAGCCGCAATCTCGTTTTCGGTCGGCAGAAGCGAACCGACCGGATAGTCGCCATTGCTGATGCGCCCTTCCAGATGGTGGGCCACCTGCAGATAAAGTGGCGCCGTATCCACTTCCGGCTTCCAGTTGATGCGCTTCTGATCCACGTCCATGGCCGCCCCTGCCGGCACAACCACCGTATCGGTGCCGTAGCCTGCGTTTCAATCCTCTTTCTCCTTAAAACGCAAACGGAATCCGGCCGATACGGAGAGGCGCACACACCAGCTTGCAGTTCACATACAAATCAATTAGTACGTACATATCCTAGAGTATAATCCTTGGAATGTCGGACCATATGTCGGATCTCATTGCCGGAGAGGCGCCCCCTGCGCGCCGCGCTTCCTCCCTTCTCCAGACGCTGGCCGCAGCGACGCTCATCCAGATCGTGGCGACCGCGAGTGTGCTGGCCCTCACGGCGATCGCACCGACGGTCGCTGCCGATCTCGACATTGGCGCCTATTGGATCGGCTACCAGATCAGCCTGATCTACGCGTCCGGCATGTTTTCATCCGCCGTCGCCGGCACGCTCGTGCAGCGATTCGGACCTGTGCGCATTGAACAGGTCGCGCTGATCTGCTTCGTCCTCGGTTTTGCCGGCATTGCCAGCGCCAATATCCCGCTGATCATTCTGGCCTCCCTTTTCATCGGCATCGGCTACGGGCTGAACAATCCCGCCTCATCGGAAATGCTGAGTCGCGTGACGCCGCAATCCAAGCGCAACATCGTCTTTTCGCTCAAACAATCGGGCGTACCGCTCGGCGGGATCCTGGCGAGCTTCGCCTTTCCTTTCCTGTCACGGTATGTCGACTGGCATATTGCACTCCTGATCGGGGCCTTGGCACCGCTCTTGACTATGGGGCTGCTCGCCATGACCCATGCGGCCGATCCAATCGTGCCGGTCTCGTCCCGATCGCTGCTGAAGGGTCTGATCGAGGAGCAATCGACGATCTGGCGCAATCCAAGGCTTCGCGCCCTGTGCGGACTCGGGTTTGCTTATTCGGCCATGCAGTTGTCTATCTCCGCCTTTGCCGTGGTGACACTTGTGCATGATGCGGGCTGGACACTTCTGGCGGCCGGATCGGTTGCGGCAGCCATGCAGCTCGCCGGCGCGATCGGTCGCGTCTTCTGGGGCGTCGTTGCAGACCGGATCGGTGGCGGCTTCCTGACGCTGGCTTTGCTCGGCCTGCTGGGTGGCGCGGGCTATGCCCTCCTCTATTTCCTCCAGGATCTGCCGGTCATCCTGCAGGTCACGCTCTTCGTGCTCACCGGCGGCGTGACCATCGGCTGGAATGGCGTCCTCTTGGCAGAGGTGGCGCACAACGCCCCGCATGGCCGCGTCGGCGCCATCACCGGCGGCGTGCTGGTCTATACCTTCATCGGCGTCATCGTCGGCCCCTCCTCCTTTGCCGCCGTTTATGCGCTCACCGGCCATTACGGCGCGAGCTTCATGATCTTCTCGCTGTTTGGCCTCGCCGGCATGATCATCGCCTGGCGCGCCCACCGCTCCCACACCTGATCCATATGTACTGACAAATCATGTGTGCAGCACGGGCCCTCCCCATGCTGCACCTGCTCACGTCTGCGCGTCTTATTCACCTGACGGGGTAATTGATCACGATTCAAGCGCTGCTGTGGTGGGCTTTTTGGCAATCGCCACATTAATGTGCAGTGCAAACAAATAGGCAAAATTCTGTTGACGTCCCTCTGACTATGTACGTACATTATCTGACAGTGGTCGCCTGAAGACCGCGTCAGAACACACCGGAAAATCCGGGATTACAGAGGGGAATGTTGATCATGCGCCTGCTTATCGCCAGTTCGTTCTTGGCCGCCTCCACTGTTGCGGCCATCACCACGCCCGCCGCCGCAGATTCCATGGCCGATGCCAAGGCCATAATCGAGCAGCATCGTGCGATGCCCGTCTTCGAAGCCCCCGGCGAGCCCTTTGACGCCAAGGCCTGCATGGCGAACAAGAAGGTGCTGTCGATCCCGATCTCGATGACCATTCCCTTCAACGTCGAACTGCAAAAGGCGATGGCAACGGCGGCCGAAGAAGTCGGCTTCACCTATACGACCTGGGACAACCAGCTGAAGATCGACCAGTGGGTGCAAGGCATTTCCCAGGCGATCAGCCAGAAATACGACGTGATCGACCTTGCCGGCGGCCTGAACCCGGAAGTGCTCGGACCACAACTCGGTGAAGCGCGCGCAGCCGGCCTGAAGATCTCGACGACGCATTTCTACGACGTCACCCAGCCGGCCGTCGCGAGCGTCGACTATTCCGGCAAGGTCGACTTCACCGGTGCCGGCAAGCTGCTCGCCGCCTGGGCCTATGTGCAAACCGAGGGCAAGCCAAACGTCTTGATCATCGGCTCGTCCGACGTGCTGCCGTCCATCCCCTTCGTTAAGTCGATCCAGGACGAGCTGAAGACGCTCTGCCCGGATTGCGTCCAGAAGCATCTCGACGTTCCCGTCTCCGAATGGGCAACCAAGATCCAGTCGGGTACCCAATCGGCACTGCTCGCCGATCCCTCGATCAATTACATCCTGCCGATCTATGATTCGATGTCCCAATTCGTCGTGCCGGCGCTGCGCATCACCGGCTCGGAAGGCGCGGTTAAGCTCGCAAGCTTCAACGGCACGCCCTTCGTGCTCGACATGGTCCGCGAGGGCCAAGTGGAGATGGATATCGGCGAAAGCCTCGGCTGGGCCGGTTATGCGGCGATCGACAACATCATGCGCATGCTCTGCGGCAAGCCTGAGGTGGCGAAGCTCAACGTGCCGCTTCTGGTCTTCGACAAGGACAATATCCAGACCGCCGGCGTGCCTGCCAACTTCAACGACGGTTATGGCGACGCCCATCTCGATGGCTTCCGCAAGCTCTGGAAGCTGAAGTAAGCCCCGACTGACCAGAAGCAGGAGCCGTCTCATGACCGAGAATGCCGTGCTCACCATAAACAATATCCGCATGCGGTTCGGCAGCTATTACGCGCTGAAGGGGGTATCGCTATCGATCCGCCGCGGGGAGGTGTTCGGGCTTCTCGGCCAGAACGGCTCCGGCAAGTCCACGATGATCAAGGTGCTGGCGGGATTTCACCAGCCGGAGGAAGGCTCGGAAGTGATCCTGTGGGGGCAGACCATGCCCCTGCCGCTCAATCCGATGGAGATCAAGAAGCGCGGCGTCGCCTTCGTCCATCAGCATCTGGGTCTCGTGCCCTCGCTGACTGTCATGGAAAACATGCGCGTCACCGCGCTTGGTCAGAAGACGCCCTGGTTCGTCAACTGGAAGAAGGAGGCAGCAGCCATCTCCAAGCTGTTTGCCGAATTTGACCTCGCCATCGACCCCTATAATACGGTCGCCAACCTGCCACCGGTCGAGCGGGCCTTCGTCGCCATCATCCGCGCCTTCGAGGATCTGCGTGCCTCGGATGCCGGATATGGCGGCGAGGGTATTCTCGTGCTTGACGAGCCGACACCCTTCCTGCCGGCAGACGACGTGCAACGGCTGTTTGCCCTCATCCGTTCGATCGTCAAGACCGGCGCTTCCGTCGTCATCGTCACCCACGACATCGACGAGGTGCGCGACATCACCGACCGGGTGGCTGTGCTGCGCGACGGCGAACTGGTCGACGTGCTCGACACGAAAGTTGCCGAGCGCCAGTCGATCCTCGACACCATTGTCGGCTCCCGCATCGATGCGTTTGAGAAGAAGCGCATGGCAAATGCCGGCGTGCCGGCGGCCGTCAGCGTGCGTGGCTTTTCCGACGGTGCAAACGCGCCTTTCGATTTCGAAATCCGGGCGGGTGAAACGCTCGGCGTTACCGGCCTGATTGGCTCGGGCTTTGCCGCACTCCCCTATCTTCTCTACGGCGCCCGCCGCGGCACCGGCGAGATCACGCTCGACGGCAAGACCGTTTCGCTCTCTTCCATGACGCCGCTTGCCGCGCAAAAGCTCGGCATCGCCTTCCTGCCCGGCGACCGGCTGGGGGCGGCGGGCATCGGTACGCTGTCGGTCACCGACAACATCACCCTTCCCGTGCTCGACGGGCTGTTGAAGCCCTATGGCCTCGATCGTCCAGGCATGACGCGCGAGGCGGCCCGGCTGGCGCAGATCCATGACGTCAGACCTCAGGATCCAAACCTGCCACTCGGTTCTCTCTCGGGCGGCAACCAGCAAAAGGTGCTGCTCGCCAAATGGCTGCAGATCAAGCCGAAGCTGCTGATGCTTGATGAGCCGACGCAGGGCGTTGATTTCGGTGCCCGTCAGCAGATCTTCAAGGCGCTCGACCGGGCGGCAGCCGAAGGCACGGCGATCCTCTGTGCCTCGACCGACAACGAGCAGCTCGAGCAGATCTGCGACCGGATCATCGTGTTTTCGCGCGGGCGGCCGGTGATCGAGCTGAAAGGCGCCGAGATCAGCCGAAAATCCATCACCGAAGCCTGTTTCCACAGCCATGAAGCGGAGGCTGCAGAATGACGACGCTCGACATGCCCACCACCAAGCCGATCACCCGACTGAAGAGCCGGTTTACCCTGAAGACGGAGGTCGAACGCTTCGCGCTGGTCGGCGCCTGGCTGCTTCTGATCGTGATCTTCGGAACGCTGATGCCGGACAGTTTCCTCAGCTGGCGCAGCTTCTCGACGCTGTTCGGCTCACAGGCGGTGCTGGTGGTGCTCACACTCGCCATCATCATTCCGCTGACGTCGGGCGACTTCGATCTGTCCGGGGCCTCGACGCTGACGATGAGCTGCATGCTGATCGCGGTCCTCAACGTCAAGCTCGGCTGGCCGATCTTACCCGTCATGCTGATTGCCCTTTTGAGCGGCGTGGTGATCGGCGCGGTCAACGCCTATTTCGTCCTCTATTTCCGCATCCATTCGCTGATCGTCACGCTCGGCGTCGGCACCTTCGTCAACGGCTTGATCCTCTGGGTCAGCAATTCCCAGACGATCTCGGGTGTCTCGATGAACCTCGTCGAATGGGTGATCATCAACAGGCTCTTCGGCATCCCGCTCGCCTTCTTCTATGCGCTGATCCTCGCAGCCGTCATCTGGTACGCGCTGGAATTCACAATCCCAGGCCGCAAGCTCCTTTTCGTCGGTCGGGGCCGTGAAGTCTCGCGCCTGAACGGCATCGATGTCGACCGTGTCAGGGCCTCCTCCTTCATCCTTTCCGGCCTGATCTCCGCCTTTGCCGGCATGCTTTATGCCGGCATGACTGGCTCGGCCGATCCCTTGTCGGGCCTCAATCTGTTGTTGCCAGCCTTTGCCGCTGCCTTCCTTGGCGCCACGACCATTTCGCCGGGCCGCTTCAACGCCTTCGGTGCCGTTATCAGCGTCTACTTCCTCGTCACCGGCATCACCGGGCTCACCATGCTGGGTGCTGACGCCTATGTGCAGAACCTGTTTTACGGCGGCGCACTCGTGATTGCCGTGTCGCTCAGCCAACTCGTGCGCAATCGCCAGCCGCAGGATTTCAGCTGATGGAGACGCGCCAGATCATGCAAGCCCTGGTCGAAGCCTATTGGAAGCGACCGGCAATCGAGGCCGAACTCGTCGCGATGAGCGGAGAGTTGACGCGCGACGCCGAGAAGATCGCCGCCCGGACACCAGGCGGGCGCTGCGATTTCTTCGGCATCGAACCCTCCAGCTTCGATGCGGTGATGCTGTCGGAGGTAACACGATGAGTGAGACCAATCCGCAAAGCCTTCACGAGGCCGTTGAACTGATCCGCTCTGGCAAGGTGACGTCAGTCGAGATGACCAAGGCTGCGCTCGACCGGGCAAAGGCCAGCCGGGACCGGCTCAATGCCTTCATCGAGATCGAGGAAGAGGCAGCCCTTGCCGCCGCCCGCTCGGCCGACGAGGCACGCGCATCGGGCAAGGCTCTCGGCCCCCTGCATGGCGTGCCGCTTGCCCACAAGGACATGTATGACCGCGCCGGTTTCGTCACCGGCTGCGGCTCGAAGATCCGCGCCAACAAGGTGGCAACGTCAACCTCGACGGTGATGCAACGGCTGGAAATGGCAGGTGCGATCTCAATCGGTCGGCTCAACATGAGCGAATTCGCCATGGGACCGACCGGCCATAACTTCCATCACGGCCGCGCCATCAATCCTGTTGACCCTGAGCGCATCACCGGTGGATCCTCCTCCGGCTCAGGGACGGCGGTCGGCGGCGGTGTGGTACTCGCGGCCCTCGGCTCCGACACAGGCGGATCGATCCGTCTGCCCGCCGCATGCTGTGGCGTCGTCGGCATCAAACCAACACAAGGACGTGTCAGCCGGCACGGCGCCATGCCGCTCTCCTTCTCGCAGGACTGCATCGGCCCGCTCGCCCGCTCGGTCGAGGACGCTTATCTGCTTCTGCAGTTGATCTCGGGGCCTGACGGACAGGACACGACCTGTGCTGCGATCGACACACCGGGTGCACTGAAGACGGATCTGTCGTCGATCCGAATTGGTGTGGTCGGCGGCATCTTTGCCGACAATCTCGATGCCGATACAGCCAAAGCCGTTGATACCGCAGAAAAAGTTCTGACTGACAGCGCCAAGAGCGTCACGGCCGCACCGATACCCGATTTCTCAGCCATTGCCGAACTCGCCAATGCGGTCGCCATGGCCGAAGCCGGCAGTTTCCATTTCGACTGGATGCGGGACCGGCCGGACGACTACGGTCCGCAGGTCCGCATGCGGCTCTCCCAGTCGCTCGCCATTCCCGCGCCGATCTATCTGCGCGCGCTGCAGGCGCGCTCCATCATGCTCAAGCAATTCCTCGACACGGCCTTTGCCGAGGCCGATGTGCTGATCGCGCCGACCATGCCGTTTGTCGTGCCGCGCTCCTCGGATGTCGACGTCGGCTCAAGCCCCTCGATGAATGCGGTCATCAGCGCCATGACCTCGCTGACGCGGCCCTTCAGCTATTTAGGCCTGCCGGTGGTGACCGTTCCCGTCGGCGTCTCGGCGGAGGGCCTGCCGGTCGCGCTGCAGATCATCGCCCGGCCCTGGCGCGAGGATCTGGCGGCAAGCGTTGCCCTTCACCTCCAGCAGGCGCTGGCGCTCCCCGCATTCCAACTCCGCTCTTCACTGAACAGGCCGGCGGCATGACCCCGACACCCCATCAGCCCGAAAGGATTTCTTCGATGAACACTGTACCGTCGCTTACCCCACCCGTCGAGGCCATCACAGAAGTGAGCCAACAGGCTTTTCGCGATGCGATGGCGAAGATGGCTGCTGCCGTCAACATCATCACCACCGACGGCCCTGCGGGTAAGGCCGGCTTTGCTGCAACCGCCGTCTGCAGTGTCACCGACAGCCCGGCCTCGCTGCTGATCTGCCTCAACCGCAGCGCCTCGGTGTTTGATACCGTGATCGCCAACGGCGTCGTCTGCGTCAACGTGCTATCAGCCGACCACCAGGGCCTGTCATCGCTGTTCGGCGGAAAGACCCCCGTCGACGAGCGCTTTGCCGCCGCCGACTGGCAGATCGGGGTAACCGGGGCGCCAATGCTGTCGGACGCCATGGTGTCCTTCGACTGCGTGATCACCGAAACCCAGGATATCGGCACCCACCGCATTCTGTTCTGCTCGGTCAAGGCAATCGAAGAGCGGGACGCCTCCAACGCGCTTCTCTACTACAAGCGCGGCTACCACCACCTGCCCGCCTGAACCCAACGACGCCGATCGATCCCTCGAAATCGGAAAACTTCCCGTCTCGATCAAGTAAATATTTTCTTGAGATTTCCTCGCCAGGCTTCCATAAGCTGATGGCGAGGAGATGTCGTGCCATGGTCACCATCAAAGAAATCGCCAAAGCGGTCGGCGTGTCGTCCGGTACGGTGTCGCGCGTGCTGAACTATGACCAGACGCTCTCGATCTCAGAACCGAAGCGGCAGGCGATCATCGAGACGGCCGAAGCGTTGAATTATGCGACGCCAAGGGCGCGGCGCAGCGCCCAGCTTCAGCCGCTGCAGATCGCCATGTCCAATCATGCGGACGTCGCAGCGCGGATCGCCGTCATTCATTTTCTGGCCCCGAATGAAGAGCTGGTCGATCCCTACTATGTCGGCGTGCGCCTGGCGATCGAGGCACGCTGCCGCGAATACAAGGTGGAGATCGCCCGCGTCTTCAATCCGGATGTCCCGGTCGATCTTGCCATGCTTTCAGGGCTTTCAGCCGCCATCATCGTCGGCCATCATCCCCGTGCGGAGATCGAGGCCATGGCCCGGATCTGCCCGCAGCTGATCATGGCCGATTACAATCCCCGCATGCCGCAATTCGACTGCGTACGCGCCGATCTGGGCGAGGCAACGGTCAATATCCTCGACAGCCTCGACGCGGCGGGCTACCGCCAGATCGGCTTTGTCGGGGGATATGAGTTGATGGACAACGACGCCCTGATGCATGGTGAGCAGCGTTGCAAGGCCTTCATCGAATGGCACGAGGCGCGCGGGCGCTATCGTCCGGAATTGCTGGCGCTCGGCCAGAGCGAGCGCTTCGGTCAGAACCTGCGCCTGGAAACAGGTTACCAACAGGCCCGCACCCTGCTGGCGCTCCCCCAGCGACCCGATGCCATTGTCGCGGCAAACGACAACATGGCGATCGGCACGTATCGCGCAATCCAGGAAGCGGGGCTCTCGATCCCGAATGACATTGCCGTCGTCGCCTTCAACGATATTCCGGTTGCCCAGTTTCTGGTGCCGCCGCTGTCCACCATGCGCATCCCGGGCGAACTGATCGGCGAGGTTGCCGTGGACCTGATGATCGAACGGTTGAACGGCCGCGACTATTCCAAACATGTCACCATTCCCACCGAGATGGTGTGGCGCGGCAGCGCACGCAAACCGTGATTGCCACGATCGGTTGCAATTCCAGTCACTTACCGCAGCGCACAAAATATTTAGTAAAAATTTTCTTGGCTGCCTCCGGTTTTTCGGGAATAGTGGCGGCGAGGCAGGGGATGAGGCTGCCGCGTTCAACATCATAAGGGAGGAACACATGAATTATTCTCGCGTGCTTAAGCGCTCTGTCTCGGCCGCGCTGACGGGCGCCGCACTTCTGTGCAGCACGGCTGCCTTTGCCGGCGAAGTCACCGTCTGGTGCTGGGACCCGAACTTTAACGTCGCGATTATGAAGGAAGCGGCGGCCCGCTATACCGCGAAGCACCCCGACACGACCTTCAACATCGTCGACTTCGCCAAGACCGACGTCGAGCAGAAGCTGCAGACCGGCCTCGCCTCCGGCATGACCGACACGCTGCCGGATATCGTCCTGATCGAGGACTACGGCGCACAGAAGTACCTGCAGTCCTTCCCAGGCTCCTTTGCCGCGCTGACCGACAAGATCGACTATTCCGGCTTTGCAAAATACAAGGTCGACCTGATGACCCTCGAGGGCCAGGTCTATGGCGTGCCGTTCGATTCCGGCGTGACCGGCCTCTACTACCGCAAGGATTACCTCGAGCAGGCCGGCTACAAAGTTTCCGACATGGCGGACCTGACCTGGGATCGCTTCATCGAGATCGGCAAGGACGTCAAGGCCAAGACCGGCCACGAGATGATGGCGCTCGATACCAATGACGGCGGCCTGATCCGCATCATGATGCAGTCCGGCGGCCAGTGGTACTTCAATGCCGACGGCAGCCTCAACATCACGGGCAATGCGGCCCTCAAGGCAGCACTCGAAACCCAGGCGCGCATCGTGAACGAAGGCGTCGCCAAGCCGACCAGCGGCTGGAACGACGGCATCAACGCGCTGACCTCCGGCGACGTTGCCTCGGTCCTGATGGGTGTCTGGATCACCGGCACGGTCAAGTCGCAGGCTGACCAGTCCGGCAAATGGGCCCTGACTGCCATCCCGAAACTCTCGATCGACGGCGCGACTGCCGCCTCCAACCTCGGTGGCTCCAGCTGGTATGTTCTCGACGCTTCTGCCGAAAAGGACGAAGCCATCGACTTCCTCAACGAAGTCTATGCCAAGGATCTCGATTTCTACCAGAAGATCCTGACCGAGCGCGGCGCCGTCGGCTCGCTGCTCGCGGCCCGCACCGGTGAAGCTTATCAGAAGGCCGATGACTTCTTCGGTGGCGAACAGGTCTGGCAGCGCTTCTCGGATTGGCTCGTCCAGGTTCCGGCCGTCAACTACGGCATCTTCACCAATGAGCTGGATACGGCAGTCACCGCCAACTTCCCGGCTCTGGTGAAAGGCGCGCCTGTCGACGACGTGCTGAAGGCGATCGAAAGCCAGGCCGCGGGGCAGATCCAGTAACCCGATCTCACGGGGGCTCTTTCCTGTGATCGAGCCCCTGTCCTCCCGGAGACGTGCGGCGCAAGCGCCGCGCGCCTTCGCGTCGCATAACAAGGTTCAGTGACCACTGATCGGGTTCGGAAACACCGCATGGCCAGCACATCAAGATCCAGCCTGAGGCGCTACTACGACGTGAACGGATGGCTATTCGTGGCGCCCGCCGTCGTACTCATCTCGCTTTTCATGCTCTATCCGATCCTGCGTTCGCTTGCGCTGTCCTTCTATTCGGGCCGCGGGATGATGCTGAAATTCTCAGGCACCGGAAACCTCGCAAGGCTCTGGAACGACCCGGTCTTCTGGCAGGCGCTGGAAAACACGGTCATCTTCTTCATCGTGCAGGTGCCGATCATGATCACCATGGCGCTGATCCTGGCGGCCATGCTGAACAATCCCAAGCTGCGTTACTCCGGCCTCTTCCGGACGATGATCTTTCTGCCCTGCGTTTCCTCGCTGGTCGCCTATTCCATCCTGTTCAAGAGCATGTTCTCGCTCGATGGCGTCGTGAACAATGTGCTCTTGACGATCGGTTTCATCGGGCAGCCGATCGAGTGGCTGACCGATCCCTTCTGGGCCAAGGTCCTGATCATCATTGCCATCACCTGGCGCTGGACCGGCTACAACATGATTTTCTATCTGGCGGCACTTCAGAATATCGACCGCTCGATCTATGAGGCCGCCAAGATCGACGGCGTGCCGTCTTGGGGCCGCTTTGCCTTTCTGACGATCCCGATGCTGAAACCGGTGATCCTATTCACCACAATCACCTCGACGATCGGCACCCTGCAGCTTTTCGACGAGGTCTATAACCTGACCGAAGGCAAAGGCGGGCCGGCCAATGCAACGCTGACCCTGTCGCTCTACATCTACAATCTCACCTTCCGATTCATGCCGAATTTCGGTTATGCGGCGACCGTCTCCTATGTCATCGTGCTGATGGTGGCGGTCCTCTCCTTCCTGCAATTCTATGCCGCGAGGGAACGTCGATGATGACAATGCTTCGCCGCCGGCTGCCCGACATCGTGCAGTATGCCGTGCTGTCGCTTGCCGCCTTCCTCTCGATCTTTCCGTTCATCTGGATGGTGATCGGCGCGACCAACACCACGAGCGAGATCGTGCGCGGCAAGGTCACCTTCGGTACGGCGCTCTTCGACAACATCGCGTCCTTCTTCGCCCAGGTGGATGTGCCGCTGGTGTTCTGGAACTCGGTGAAGATCGCGCTTGTCGGCACGGCGCTGACGCTGCTCGTCTC
>JARXAQ010000273.1 GCA_029865825.1 Rhizobium sp. | reverse complement strand
CTGATGCTTGCCCTTATTGCCCAGGCCCCCGAAAGCACCAGGCCGACAGCAGTGACCGATACGCCGCCTCCGGCATCTTCCACTGCCGGTGAACTCACGCGGCTGAAGGTTGAAGTCGACGAACTGCGCTCGATCCTGGAGACCGCGACCGACGGCGTCGTCATCCTCGATTCCGACGGCGACATCCGCTCGATGAACCGGGCCGCAAGTGCGCTCTTCAACTTTGATGACATGGAAACGCGCGGCAAGCCTTTCGTCATGCTGTTTGCCCACGAAAGCCAGAAGTCGATCCTCGACTATCTGAGCGGCCTCTCCGGCCACGGCGTGGCGAGCGTACTGAACGACGGGCGCGAGGTCATCGGCCGCGAGGCCTCCGGCGGTTTCCTGCCGATGTTCATGACCATCGGTCGCCTCAATTCGTCGAACGGCTACTGCGCCGTCATCCGCGACATCACCCAGTGGAAGCGCACGGAAGAAGAACTGCGCAACGCCAAGCGGGCCGCCGAGACGGCCAACGCCCACAAGACCGATTTCCTTGCCCGCGTCAGCCACGAGATCCGCACGCCACTCAACGCCATCATCGGATTTGCCGACATGATGGCCAATGAGCATTTCGGCCCGGTCGGCCATCCGCGCTACGGCGAATATGCCCATGACATCGTCCGCTCGGGCCGTCATGTGCTCGATATCGTCAACGACCTGCTCGACATCTCCAAGATCGAGGCCGGCGAAATGGAACTCGATTTCGCCTCCGTGGGCCTGAACGACATGGTGCAGGCGGCTGTCTCGATCGTCCAGCCGCAGGCCAACAGTCAGCGGGTGATCATTCGCACCGCGCTCTCCCAGGCAGTGCCGAATGTCGTGGCCGATGGCCGCTCAATCAAGCAGATCGCGCTCAATATCCTGGCCAACGCCATTCGTTACACGCCGTCCGGCGGACAGATCATCGTCTCCACTGCCTATGAGCCGAACGGCAGCGTTGCCCTGCGCATCCGCGATACGGGCATCGGTATGTCGCGCAGCGAGTTGGAACAGGCCATGAAGCCGTTCCGCCAGGTCTCGACCGGCACGCCCCGCAGTCGCGGGGATGGCACCGGCCTCGGCCTGCCGCTCACCAAGGCGATGGTCGATGCCAACCGCGCGCAATTCGCGATTTCATCGACGCCGAACGAGGGCACGCTGGTGGAAGTCACCTTCCCGTCACCGCGCGTGCTGGCGGATTGAGGTCCCGGTAGGCACCGCAGTGACCTGGGAATAGAGGGCTTGAGGCGGCCGTCCCGTTTCGCTAGCCTCTCGGTCTACACCGAGCGACTGGCCGGATGGGGCTTAGCGCGGACACGACAGAACAGGCAGCGTCAACCATGACCAGCATCGGTATTCTCGCAGGCATTCTCTTCGCGATTGCGATCGGTGCCATGAGCCCGGGACCGAGCTTCATTCTCGTGTCGCGCATCTCCGTCTCGCATTCCCGTTTGCATGGCCTTGCCTCGGCCATCGGCATGGGCATGGGTGGCGCATTTTTTGCGACATTGGCGCTGGTCGGTCTGGTCGCGCTTTTGCAACAGGTCGAATGGCTCTATTTGGTGCTGAAATTCGCCGGCGGACTCTACCTTGTCTATCTCGGCATCAGGATCTGGCAGGGCGCGAAGACACCACTGACGTCAGGGGCAGGGGACGTGGCAATACGTAAAACCTCTGTCTGGCGCAGCCTCGGGCTCGCCTTCGCCACCCAGGTCAGCAATCCCAAGACGGCTGTCGTCTATGCCAGCATCTTTGCTGCCCTGATGCCGGCCGCCCCGCCACTCGCCGTGCTCCTGGTTCTGCCGCCGGCAATCTTCCTCGTCGAGATGACTTGGTATGCCATCGTCGCGCTCGCCTTTTCCGCAGAGCGTTCACAGCGCGTCTATCTGCGCTGGAAGATCAGCGTCGATCGCCTGGCGGCCCTGGTGATCGGTGGACTGGGCTTACGTCTCGTCGGCGAAACGGTAACGTCCGCCTCGCGCCTGACCCTGCGGTGATCGGCGCGGTTCCCTTCTGCCGGCCTTTGCGCTAGAGGAAAGCCACTCCCGCATCCGCAAGGGCCGACAGCTTGTATCCAGAGACGCGCTCGGGCGCAGCCCCATCGATCCAACCCCTTCGCAGTCGGACGGGTCCCGCCACCCGCGCAGCCTTGCTCGTGGCGCTGATCGTCGTCATGCCGATCGTCGCGATCTTCGTCATCGGTTTGTCGTCCGAGCCCGGCAACTGGCATCACATGCTGACCAATGTCATCCCACGGGCGGGATTGCGCACGCTCTGGCTGCTGCTGTTCACCGGCCTCGTCACCGCCATCTTCGGCATTGGAGCCGCCTGGCTGGTCGCCGCCTGCGAGTTTCCCTTCCGCCGCTTCCTGTCACCGGCCCTTGTTCTACCGCTGGCGATTCCGTCCTATCTTGCAGCCTATGCCTTCGCAGAGTTTCTCGATTTCACCGGCCCGGTTCAGACCCTCTACCGCGCGATCTTCGGCTACACCTCGGCGAGGGACTACAGCTTCTTCGACATACGCTCGCTAAGCGGCGCCGTCCTGGTCATGTCGTCTGTGCTGTACCCTTATGTGTATCTGGCCTGCCGCTCGATGTTCCTGATGCAGGGTCGCGCCGCTGCCGATGTTGCCCGCACACTCGGCGCCAGTCCCTTGCGTGTCTTTGCCCGCATCCAGGTGCCCATGGCCAAGCCCGCCATCATGATCGGCCTCACCTTGGTGATGATGGAAACGCTGAACGATATCGGCGCCGTCGAATATCTCGGCGTCCAGACGCTGACATTCTCGATCTACGACACCTGGCTCAACCGGGGCAGCCTCGCAGGTGCGGCCCAGATCGCCTGCGTGATGCTCGCCATCGTCGCCCTGCTGCTCTTCGTCGAGCGCCATGCCCGCAAACGACAGCGCTTCACCAGCCACAAGACGACGGCGATGGTCGCCGACGCCGTGCGCCTGAAGCTCTCCGGCGTGAAGGGCGCTGCCGCGGTCCTCTTCTGCCTGCTCCCGATCCTGCTCGGCTTTGTCGTGCCCTTCACGGTGCTCGGCGGCTTTGCCTTGCGACGGCTGGGCGATTTCTTCCAGCCCAGGCTCCTCGATGCCTTGTGGCACTCGACGCTGGTGTCCGCCACGGCAGCCCTGATCACCGTCCTGCTCGCCTTCGTGCTCGCTTACGCCGCACGCACCGAGCGGTCCCGGCTGGCGCGCGGCGCGAGCCGCTTCGCAGCCCTCGGCTACGGCATTCCCGGCACGGTGCTCGGCATCGGCGTCCTTATCCCGCTCGCCGCCTTCGACAACGCCTTCGACGGCTTCCTGCGGCAAACTTTCGGAGTCTCGACCGGGCTGCTGCTGTCCGGTACCGGTTTTGCCATCGTCTATGCCTATACCGTGCGTTTCCTGACCATGGCGGAGGGAACGATCGATGCCGGCTTCCAGAAGCTGTCGCCGCATCTCGACATGGCGGCCCGCACCCTGGGCCGGTCAGGGCCGCAGACGCTCCGCCAGGTGCTGTTGCCGAACCTCAGACCAGCCGTGCTGACGGCTGGTCTCCTGGTCTTCATCGAGACGCTGAAGGAACTCTCCGCCACCATCCTGCTGCGACCATTCAACTTCAACACGCTGGCCACACTCGTTTATGAGGATGCCTCGCGCGGCATGGCGCAGGACGCAGCTGTCGCGGCCATCATCATTATCCTTGCAGGCCTCATCCCGGTCCTGCTGGTGTCCCGCTCGCTCGACGACAAGCGCTGAGCGGAAAGGTCAGGCCACCGCTCGGACAAAAAAAAGGGCGGCCGAGGCCGCCCGTAATGGATGCTGTCGAACCGGAGTACGTGGCGATCAACATCATGTGTTCGGAGCCGATGAAGGCTCTGACCCGCACTGCATCGTGCGTCTCCAAGTTGGCGACAGTCTTGCCAAACCCCCGTTAACAGATCCTTACCGGCTGCGTCCGGGCACTACCCTAGAATTGAGGTGTTGCCTCTGACAGCGCCCGGTTTCGAAACACAATCAGGTTAGTTCTGGAGGTCGGGCAGGTTTGCGAAGAGATCCAGAGCTTCGGGATTGGCGAGCGCTTCCTTGTTTTTTACCGGCCGTCCATGCACCACTTCACGCACCGCGAGCTCGACGATCTTGCCGGATTTGGTGCGCGGGATGTCGCTGACCTGGATGATCTTCGCCGGCACATGGCGGGGCGAGGCGCCGACGCGGATCTTGGCCTTGATCACCTTGTCCAGCGCCGCATCCAGCGTCAGCCCTTCGGCGAGACGGACGAAGAGCACGACGCGCACGTCGTCATCCCAGTCTTGCCCGATGCAAATGGCTTCGACGACCTCGGCCAGTTGTTCGACCTGATTGTAGATCTCTGCGGTGCCGATGCGCACGCCACCCGGATTGAGCGTCGCGTCGGATCGCCCGTGAATGATGATCCCACCATGCTCCGTCCACTCGGCGAAGTCACCGTGGCACCAGACATTGTCGAAACGGTCGAAATAGGCCGCGTGATACTTGGCGCCTTCGGGATCGTTCCAGAACATGATCGGCATGGACGGAAAGGCCTTGGTGCAGACCAGCTCGCCCTTCTCGCCGCGCACCGGCTTCCCGTCATCGTTCCACACGTCCATGGCGAGCCCGAGGCCCGGTCCCTGGATTTCGCCGCGCCAGACCGGCTTCAGCGGATTGCCCAGCACGAAGCAGGAGACGATATCGGTGCCGCCGGAAATCGACGCGAGTTGGATGTCGTCCTTGATCCCCTCATAGACGAAGGAAAAACCTTCGGGAGACAGCGGCGACCCTGTCGACGTCATCAATCGGAGGTTCGAGAGATCATGCGTCGCCTTCGGCGTCAGCCCACCCTTGCGCACGGCGTCAATATATTTGGCGGACGTTCCGAAGATCGCGAACTTCTCTTCCGCCGCGTAGTCGAACAGCACATTGCCGTCGGGATAGAAGGGCGAGCCATCATAGAGGCAGAGGGTCGCGCCGCAGGCGAGGCCTGAGGCGAGCCAGTTCCACATCATCCAGCCGCAGGTGGTGAAGTAGAACAGCCGGTCGCCTTCTCCGACGCCGCAATGATAGCGGTGTTCCTTCAGATGCTGCAACAGCGTGCCCCCGGCCGAATGCACGATACATTTCGGCACACCGGTCGTCCCGGACGAAAACAGGATGTATAGCGGATGGGCGAATGGGAGGCGACGGTAGACAATGTCCTGCACGGAGAACGGCGAGACGAACTGCTCGAGGCTGCGACTGTCGGGCAGCCGCGCGACCAACGCAGGCGTATCGCCGGCATAGGGGATGACGAGGACCGGCACACCGAGCCTGCCCGCCACGGCCACCACCTTGTCGGATACGTCCTGGCGCTTGCCGTTGTACCAATAGCCGTCGCAGGCAATGAACAGGCTGGGCTCGATCTGTCCGAAGCGGTCGAGCACGCCCTGTTCGCCGAAATCGGGTGAGCAGGACGACCAGATGGCCCCGAGCGAACTCGCGGC
>JARXAQ010000227.1 GCA_029865825.1 Rhizobium sp. | reverse complement strand
GCGGGGGTAATTCTGCCACAATTTGGCGGTGCCATTGCTGCTGCGGCACCAGTGCCCTAGGTTCCGTCTCGATCTGCAGGACTTCTCCCACACGAAGGTTCCCCCCGTGTTTCATTCCTTCTTCCCCCGGCCCAAGCTGTTCTTCACCTCAGCCGCGCTCTGGACGTTCGTCTGCATCATCGTCTGGTATACGGTCGGCCCGCAGATGGGAGCCGCGATAGGCCTGCCGCCGCTGGCCGAAGGTCAGCAGCCGCCCGTCGGCCTTGCCTTCTTCTTCACACCCGACAATCTCTGGTTCTATCTCTACTTCACCATCTTCGTCGGGCTCTTCGGTCTCGTCTGGCAGGTGATCGCCAAGGATCATCCCTGGATCAACTGGTCGGTCTGGGGTTCCGCCTTCATCATCTTCATCGCCTATTTCGGCGTGCAGATCTCCGTCGCCGTCAACAACTGGCGCGGCCCATTCTTCGACCTGTTCCAGAAGGCGTTGAACAATGACGGCACCGTCACCGCAGGCCAGCTCTACGAGCTGCAGTTGCGCTTCCTGGAGATCGGTCTCGTCGGCGTGACCCTGTCGGTGCTGACTGCCTTCTTCACCAACCACTATGTCTTCCGCTGGCGCCAGGCGATGAACGACTTTTACCTGTCGAAGTGGGACAAGCTGCGCCACATCGAAGGCGCCTCGCAGCGTGTGCAGGAAGACACGATGCGTTTTGCCAATATTCTCGAAGGTCTCGGCGTCGCGCTGATCAATTCGGTCATGACGTTGGTCGTCTTCCTGCCGATCCTGTTCCGCATGTCTGAATATGTCAGCGAGTTGCCGATCCTTGGGGCCGTGCCACATGCGCTTTTCTGGCTGGCAATCGGCTGGTCGCTGTTCGGTACGGCGCTGCTGATGATCGCCGGGATCAAGCTGCCCGGTCTGCAGTTCCGCAATCAGCGTGTTGAAGCTGCCTTCCGCAAGGAACTGGTCTATGGCGAAGACAATGCCGACCGCGCCCGGCCGGTCACCGTGCGTGAGTTGTTTGCCAATGTGCGGCGCAATTATTTCCGCATGTACTGGCACTACACCTATTTCAATGTGGCGCGCTTCGGCTACGGCCAGCTCGACGCGCTCTTCCTGACCTTCATTCTCATCCCGACGGTCATTGCCGGCAAGATTACCATGGGTCTGTGGCAGCAGATCGCGACGGCGTTCAGTGAGGTGAGCAACAGCTTCCAGTATCTCGTCAGCTACTGGTCGACGATCATCGAGCTCCTGTCGATCCACAAGCGCCTTAAGGCCTTCGAAGCGGCCATCGACGACGAGCCGTTGCCGGATATCGACCAGCGTTATCTGGAGCGGGAAGCTGCGGCAGGTGAGTTGGCCGCCGACCGGCCCTACTGACGAACGTCAGCCTTTTCTGTCAAACAAAAAGGCCGCGTCGGGCAACCGGCGCGGCCTTCTGCTGTCTGTCGGCCGTTGGTTCGATCACATATCGCCGGTGCCCGATGCCGGCCCACCCTTCTTGCCGAGCATGTCGAGCGCCTCCGAATAGGAGACGCAGGCGACGTCGGGCCTCGGACAGACCTCGGCCACTAGCCGCTCCATCGCCGCCCAATAGGCGCCGCCGTTCATGGTGACGAAATGCAGGCCGATCTGGAGGGGCTGGCGGTCGCCGTTGTATTGCGTCTCGAAGGCGGTCTTGAAGGCCTTGTAGCTGCGCTCGGCGAATTCGTCGCCTTTCGACGGGTGGTCGATGCCGCCGGAATGGCGGATGAAGAGGTTGTAGTCCATGGCAATGATCCGGCGTGCGCTTGGGCCTTCCGGGATCAGCGGCAGGCCGAAGCGGATTACGCCGTTCTTCCTGCGCGGTGGGGCCGGGTCATGGGTCACCAGGCTCGCATCATAGCGATAGCCATGCTCACGCTCGGCCTCGTAGAGGCTGTCGGGGGCGGAGAGATAGGGCGCGCGAAAGCCGGTGATGCCTGACCTGACGAAGTCCGCCCAGCCCTTCGGCTCGCGTTCACCCAGGCCATTGTCCTTCCAGGCGCCGGCCATCACGCGGTCGAAGGTTTTGAATTCCGTCAGCCATTGGTCCTTGGTCCAGTCCTTGCCGTCGAAATGGCCACACGTGTGGCTGGCGATCTCGTGGCCTTCCTGATGGGCGCTCCAAATGTTGTCGAGCCGGGTCGACACCTCGTCCACTGTCTGGGCAAAGCCGATGTTGGAGCGTCCGGCCTTGATGCCCGGTGCCTTGTAGTCGGCCGCGCGGGCGCGGGGGATCAGCGTGGCGCAGGAGAGGAAATAGGTGAAGTGGGCGTTGGCACGCTTCGCGATGTCGCGGCTGCGCTTCCAGAGCTTGTTGTCGTGGGCGCCGTCGAAGGAGATCATCAGGATCTGTTTCGGTCTCGCTTCACTTGCACCTTTTGCCGCAGGCGCCGTGTCTCCGGCAAGGGCCGTCGTGGCGGTCAAGGCGAGCGAAAAGGCGATCAAACAACGAAACATCAGCAAATACCCGGAAATCAACAAGGGGTGCTGCGTGTCATCCAAATGCGGCGAAGCTTTGAACAGGCTGGATATTCGGGTCTGAGACAAGTAAGGCTTTGGCAACTCGACCCGAAAGGTTTTGACCCATGACGCTCCTTATTCTCGGCATCATCCTCTTCCTCGCCACCCATCTCATCCGCGTCGTCGCGCCCGGATTTCGCCTGTCGATGATCGACCGCTTCGGCGAGACAGGCTGGCGGGTAATCAATTCGGTGCTGAGCCTGGTGTCGCTCGTCGTCCTCATCTGGGGCTATGCGACCGCGCCCTTTGTCGGCATCTGGACCCCGCCGATGGGCATGAACCATCTGACCACGACGCTGATGCTGTTTGCCACCATCTGTCTGGTCGCCGGCTTCCTGCCGGCCGGGCATATCGCCACCAAGACCAAGCATCCGATCATCCTGTCCATCAAGATCTGGGCCGCCGCCCATCTGATCGCCAATGGCGATCTCGCCTCGATCCTGCTGTTCGTCGCGCTTCTCGGCTGGGGCGTCGTGCTCCGGATCAGCTACAAGCGTCGCGTGCGCGCCGGCGAACTCGTGCTGCGGCCCTTCGTTTCGGCCCGCTTCGACGCCATCGCTGTCGTCGTCGGCCTCGTCGTCTGGGCACTGATCACCTTCAAGCTGCACGAACTCTTGATCGGCGTTGCACCGCTCGGCATGTGAGCGTTCAAGGCTTTTGGCGGTTTTCCCCTTACAAGCGCGCAAAAATCGGCTAGAAGGCCGCTCACGCATGAGATTGCATGGAAAGGCCGGCATTGCCGGGTGTATGTATGGTTGATCAGAACGACAGCTTTATCCGCGAAGTCAACGAAGAGCTTCGCTCCGATCAGGTGCGCAATGCCTGGAAGCGCTACAGCCGCATCATCATCGGCGTCGCGGTCCTGATCGTTGTCGGCACGGCCGGCCATCGGCTGTGGGATCACTGGGATTCGACCCAGGCATCGGGCGCCGGCGACCAGTTCCTCGCGGCCCTGAAGCTTGCCGACGAAGGCAAGCGCGACGAGGCGGAAGCCGCGTTGCAGGCGCTGGAAAAGGACGGCTACGGGGCCTACGGCATTCTCGCCCGCTTCCGCGGTGCCTCGGTCTTCGCCGAAAAGGGTGACCCGGCGGCTGCTATCACCGCCTTCAAGGCGATCGGGGGCGACCAGGGCGTGCCGGAAGCCGTGCGCAATGCCGCCCGGGTTCGGGCTGCCTGGCTGATGGTCGATACCGGCACTTATGAACAGGTCTCGGCGGAAGTCGAAGCTATGGCGACGCCGGCAAACGCCATGCGTCATGCCGCCCGCGAAGCGCTCGGTCTCGCCGCCTATAAGGCGGGCGACATGGTGCGCGCCCGCGAATGGTTCGAACAGATTACCGAAGACGCGGAAACGCCGCGCAATACGTCGGCCCGTGCCCAGATGATGCTCGACAACATCAAGGCGTCCGGCAAGGCGCCGTAACAACAAGGTCCAGAAGGGCCGGAAAGCTAACGTTCCATGAGTTTCACCGTTGCCATCGTCGGTCGTCCGAATGTCGGCAAGTCCACGCTTTTCAACCGTCTGGTCGGAAAGAAGCTGGCGCTTGTCGATGACACCCCGGGTGTAACCCGCGACCGTCGCCCAGGTGACGCCAAGCTCGTGGACCTGCGCTTCACCATCATCGACACGGCCGGTCTCGAAGAGGCAGGCGCCGATACGCTCGAAGGCCGCATGCGCGCCCAGACGGAAGCCGCGATCGACGAGGCGGATCTGTCGCTTTTCGTCGTCGACGCAAAGTTCGGCCTCACCCCGCTCGACAAGACGCTCGGCGAAATGCTGCGCCGTCGGGGCAAGCCGGTCGTGCTGGTCGCCAACAAGTCCGAAGCCAAGGGCTCGGATGGCGGTTTCTACGATGCCTATACGCTCGGTCTCGGCGAACCTGTGCCGATCTCGGCCGAACACGGCCAGGGCATGATCGATCTGCGCGACGCGATCGTTGAGGCGCTTGGCGAGGAGCGGGCATTCCCCGAGCCTGAGGACGTGGCCGAAACCGATATCGTGTTGCACCCGGGCGACGAGGATGGCGAGGACGAGGAGTTCGAGCCGGAATATGACGACACCAAGCCGCTGCGCGTGGCGATCGTCGGCCGCCCGAATGCCGGCAAGTCGACGCTGATCAACCGCTTTCTCGGCGAAGACCGTTTGCTGACTGGACCCGAAGCCGGCATCACCCGCGATTCGATCTCGGTCGAATGGGACTGGCGCGGCCGCACCATCAAGATGTTCGACACCGCCGGCATGCGCAAGAAGGCGCGCGTGCAGGAAAAGCTTGAAAAGCTGTCCGTCGCGGACGCACTCCGCGCCATTCGTTTTGCCGAAACTGTTGTCATCGTCTTCGACGCCACGATCCCCTTCGAAAAGCAGGACCTGCAGATCGTTGACCTTTGCCTGCGTGAAGGCCGCGCCGCCGTGCTTGCCTTCAACAAGTGGGATCTGGTCGAGGACCAGCAGGCGGTGCTCGCCGAACTGCGTGAAAAGACCGAGCGGCTTCTGCCGCAGGCGCGCGGTATTCGCGCCGTGCCGATGTCGGGCCAGACCGGTTATGGGCTGGAAAAGCTCATGCAGAACATCATCGAGACCGACAAGACCTGGAACAAGCGCATCTCGACCGCCAAGCTCAACCGCTGGCTCGATGCCGTAACGACCCAGCATCCGCCACCGGCGGTTTCCGGTCGTCGCCTGAAGCTGAAATACATGACGCAGGTCAAGGCCCGTCCGCCGGCCTTCATGATTTCCTGCACGCGTCCTGACTCGCTGCCGGAAAGCTATATCCGCTACCTGACCAATGGTCTGCGTGCGGATTTCCAGATGCCGGGCGTACCGATCCGCATCCATTTCAAGGCGGGTGAAAACCCGTTCGAAGGGCGCAAGCGCCGGCGTACTTAACCGGTAAGATCAGCCGGCCGGGCGCCGAACCGGCCACGCAGGCCGCGCTTGCGGCGCTGCTCCTTGGCTTCCACAACATTGTCGAAGAACTGTTCGGTCGCGGCCTTCCAGGAATAGGTTTCGGCCAGCCTGCGGGCGCTCTCCGGCGAGGCTTGCAGGGCGGCGATACAGGCGATCTGCAAATCGTGGTCGAGCTCGCCGGCATTCGAGCCTGCGGGAATGATGTCGATCGGTCCAGTCACCGGATAGGCGGCCACAGGCACGCCCGAGGCGAGCGCTTCCAGGATCGTGTTGCCGAAGGTGTCTGTCTTGGAGGGGAAGACAAAGACGTCGGCTTGCGCATAGGCTTCCGCCAGGTTTTCTCCATGCAGCATCCCGGTGAAATGCACATCCGGATAGCGCGCCTGAAGCTCGGCGCGGGCCGGGCCGTCGCCCACCACCACCTTGGAACCCGGCAGGTCGAGATCGAGAAAGGCCGGCAGGTTCTTTTCCACCGCAACACGGCCGACCGTCATGAAGATCGGACGGGTGAGGCCGAACGGTTTTTCCGCCTTTTCCCGCGGGCGGAACATTGTCGTGTCGATTCCACGGCTCCACAGGCTGAGGTTCTTGATGCCCCGCGCCGTCAGTTCCCGGCGCAGGCTCTCGGTTGCCACCATGCAGGCACCGCCGCGATTGTGAAACCAGCGGACATAGGCATAGAGCCAGGAAGCTTTTACGGGCAGGCGGGCGGCAACATATTCGGGGAAGCGTGTGTGATAGCTGGTCGAAAACGGCTGGCCGTGACGCAGGCACCAGCGACGGGCCATCAGGCCGAGCGGACCTTCCGTGGCGATATGTACATAATCCGGTCGCGATGTCTCGATCATCCGGCCGACCTCTCCCGGCCAGGCGAGCGACAGGCGGATTTCCGGATAGGTCGGCATCGGAAAGCTGGCAAAACGCTGTGGGGTGACCATCGAGACCTCGACGCCCATCGCCTTCAGTTCACGATTGGTGGTCTCGATGGAGCGGACCACGCCATTCACCTGCGGGTGCCAGGCATCGGTGACGATGGTCAGTCTGGACTGTGCGGGGGTGGACATGGGCGCGATGGACATGGGCGGTCGCTCGATTCCGGAATCACCCCATGGACTTGGCGCTCATCCTGCAAGTGTCGTGACAAGGCCTTATGCGACCGGAACATTACAGGCTCATGTCAGTCTACACCGGGTGAAGTTTGACATTCTGCCCGCAAGCGGGTTGCCTGAACCCATCCCTGATTCCAGCCAGAGGACGTGCCCATGACCAAAGCCGCCGCCAAACCTGTCCGCCCGACATCTTCCGACTGGTGGCGGGGTGCCGTGATCTACCAGGTCTATCCGCGGTCCTTCCAGGATACCGACGGCGACGGGATTGGCGACATCAAGGGCATCATCCAGCGGCTGCCTTACATCGCCTCGCTCGGGGTGGATGCGATCTGGCTGTCACCCTTCTTCACCTCGCCGCAGGCCGACATGGGTTACGATGTCTCAGACTATTGCGACGTCGACCCGATGTTCGGGACGCTTGCCGATTTTGACGCGATGATGAAGGAGGCCAAGCGGCTGGGGTTGAAGGTGATCATCGACCAGGTGATCTCGCACACCTCCGACCAGCATCCCTGGTTCAAGGAAAGCCGCACCAGCCGCGACAATGCAAAAGCCGACTGGTTCGTGTGGGCCGCCGCCAAGCCCGATGGCACGGCACCGAACAACTGGCTCTCAGTGTTTGGCGGCCCCGCCTGGGAATGGGACGGCGTGCGCAAGCAGTATTACATGCACAACTTTCTCGCCTCGCAGCCCGACCTCAACTTCCACAATCGCGAGGTCCAGGAGGCGGTGCTGGACACGGTGAAATTCTGGCTCGAGCGCGGCGTCGACGGTTTCCGGCTCGACACGGTGAACTATTACGTCCACGACAAGGAACTCCGGGACAATCCTCCCCATGCGCCCGACAGCGACGATGCCGGTCTCGATGCACCCGACGTCAATCCCTACGGCATGCAGAGCCATCTCTACGACAAGACCCAGCCTGAGAACATCGAGTTCCTCAAGCGCTTCCGCGCGCTGCTTGACCAGTATCCTGACCGCACGACCGTCGGCGAAGTGGGCGACGGGGCGCGATCGCTGAAGACGGTGGCGGCCTATACCTCGGGCGGCGACAAGCTGCACATGTGCTACACCTTCGACCTTCTCGGGCCGGACTTCACGCCGAGCCATATCCGCCATTGTGTCGACAGCTTTCAGAAGCAGGTAAAGGACGGCTGGGTCTGCTGGGCCTTTTCCAACCACGACGTGACCCGCCATGTCAGCCGTTTCGTTCAGCAGTCACAGGAGCGCGCCGACGTCGCGAAGATCGCGATCTCTGTGCTGGCCACCCTGCGCGGATCGATCTGCCTCTACCAGGGCGAGGAACTGGGTTTGCCAGAGGCGGAGCTCACCTTCGAGGATCTGCGCGATCCCTATGGCATCCGCTTCTGGCCGGCCTTCAAGGGACGCGATGGATGCCGCACGCCGATGGTCTGGGACAAGGGCAAGACGCAGGCCGGATTTTCGAGCGCGAAACCCTGGCTGCCCGTGCCGGGCGAACATGCGGCGCTCGCCGTCGATCAACAGGACAAGGACCCGGCCTCTGTTCTGGCGCATTACCGGGCTGTGCTCGCCTTCCGCAAAACGCATCCGGCGCTGATCGACGGTGAAATGCATTTCCTCGCCACCAACGAGGATGTGCTCATTTTCACCCGCAAGAAGGGGGATGAACAATTGCTCTTCGTCTTCAACCTGCGCCGGGGACCGCAGGAGGTCGCGCTGCCGCACGGGTTGACCATCCGCGAGTCGCTGGCGATGCCGGGGCTCAGTGGCCATGTGGTCGACGGCGAAATCCGCCTCGGATCGCTCGACGGTTTTTGCGCACGGGTGTGAGATGACGGTTAGGGTGCGGATCGCCACGGCGGAGGACCTCGATGCCTGGGCGGGTCTTAGACAGCGTCTATGGCCGGAGCTGTCCCTCGAAGGACATCGGGACGAGATCCGCGAGGCCCTGGGGGAGCCCGACCGGCTGGTCGCCTTCCTCGCCATTGGGCCGGCCGGCGACGTGGTCGGGCTCGCCGAGGCAAGCCTGCGGTCGGATTATGTGAACGGATGCGAGACCAGTCCGGCCGCCTTTCTCGAGGGGATCATCGTCGATCCGGCCGCCCGCCGGTCGGGCATTGCCGTTGCGCTGGTGGCAGCGGTCTGTGGCTGGGCCCGGGCACTTGGCGTGCGTGAGATCGCATCGGACGCCGATCTCGACAACCACGCGTCTCACGCCTTGCATGCGGCCCTCGGTTTTCAAGAGACGGAGCGGGTTGTCTATTTCCGTAAGGTACTTTGACTGGGCTTCACATCCCGTCGTCGGGGATGTTCAATGTGTGGCCACAGGCCTTGCAGTGCACGGCATCCGCATCATGCCGCTGCAAGCCGCATTCGGGGCAGGGGAAGGTTACCTTGTAGGGCCGGACGATCGCCTGAGCGAGGCGGACGAAAAGCGAGATCCCCACGATCATCGTGACGATCGAGGTCAGCTTGCCGAAGGTGCCGGGCAGCGTGATGTCGCCGAAACCGGTCGTGGTGACGGTCGCTACCGTGAAATAGAGGGCGTCGATGAAGCCGGTGCCGGCATCCTCCCGATAGAAGAAGAAGGTGTAGACGAAGCCCGTCACCAGGAAGAGGAAAACAAAGAGGTTGATGAAGGCGGTGACCACGTCCGTCTGCTCCTTCAGCCCCAACCGCTTCAGCATCAGCTTGAAAACGGGTCGCTGGGCCACCGCCCAGATGCGGGCGACGCGCAGGAAGGCGAAGTTGAACAGCCATTGCGGAAAGAGCAGCGTGCCGAGGACGAAGAGGTCGACCCAGGTCATCGGCCGCATCAGGAAGCCGCGCGTCGTGCGCGATGCCGCCCATTGGGCCAGGATTTCGACCGCGATCCAAGCGGCGATGGCGTAGTCGAGGATCAGGTAACTCGGGCGGTCGCGCAGATAGGGGCCGGCGAGAAAGAAGCCGATAATCGCGAGATCGATCACCATCAGGGCGAACTGGAAGCGGATGGCGGCCGTGTCGCGGCCGTAATAGAGGCGCGAGAGGCGCTGGCGGAGAGGGGTGGATGATGTGCCGGTGGTCTCGGATGCCATGGAGCCTCGTCAGTGGTGGTAGCGGCATTGCAGGATGACGAGTGTCTGATCCTCACCCGTGCCGACAACGGCGTAGACAATCCGATGTTCCTGCGTGATGCGGCGGGACCACATGCCTTTCAGCGTCCCTTTCAACGGCTCCGGTTTGCCGATGCCCTCGAATGGGTGCCTCACCATCTCGCGGATCAGTTCGTTGATGCGGGCCAGTCTCTTTCGCTCGGTCTGTTGCCAGTGAATGTAGTCAGCCAATCCATCCGGCGCGAAGGCGATCCGCATGCTTCAGCGTTCCAGATCCAATGTCAGGGAGCGCTCGACGAAACGGCCGGCCGCCAGATCGTCCTTCGCCTTCAGCAGGCGTGCCGCATTGGTCGGGGAGGAGAGCAGGTGGATGGTTTCAACGAGGCTGTCGTATTCATCCTTGCCCATCAGCACGGCCGAGGGCTTGTCCCGCCTGACAATCTCAATCGGGGCTGCATCGTCATTGACGTTGTCGAGAAGGCCGGCAAGTTCGGCCCGTGCCTTCGAGAAGAAGATGGTGTCCATGATCAACCTCAGAGTTGTCCCGAATATGGTACAAGTAGGGCGAGCATGCAATGCCCATCACCCAATCAGGCAGAACTTGTCGACATCCACCATGCCCTTGTCAGAAATCTTCAGATGCGGGATGACCGGCAGCGGCAGGAAGGCGACCTGGAGGAAGGGTTCTTCGAGCGTCGTTCCAAGGGCATAGGCCGCTTTCCTCAAGCTGTGCAGCGTGTCGCGCACGCTTTCATAGGGCTCGAGACTCATCAGGCCGGCGACGGGGAGCGGGATCTCGCCGGTCACCTTGCCATCCTCCACGACAACGAAGCCGCCCTTGATTTCGCCCAGCCTGTTGGCAGCGAGCGCCATGTCTTCCTCGGAGACGCCGACGACGCAGATATTGTGGCTGTCATGGCCGACGGTCGAGGCGATTGCGCCCTTCTTCAGGCCGAAACCCTGGACGAAGCCATTGGCGTGGTTACCGTTCTTGCCGTGGCGCTCGATGACGGCAACCTTGATGATGTCGTTGTCGAGATCGACGGATGTCTGGTTGCCCGAGGTCGGCAGGCGGTAGCGGCGGTGTTCGGTGATAATCTTGCCGGGCATGACGCCGATCACGGGCGTTTCGCCCTCGGCCACCGGCACGCCGAAATCGGCGGCCTTCACAACCCGCGCTTTGACGCTGTCCAGGCCGACGGGGGCGACATCCTTGCGGGTAGCAAAGAGGGCGTCGGTCACGCGGCGTCCCGCGGAAAAGACCATCTCGGCCTTGCAGTTTTCAAGGCTGTCGACAACGACCAGATCGGCCCGCCAGCCGGGCGCTACGAGCCCACGGTCGCGCAGGCCGAAGGCACGGGCCGCCGAAATCGAGGCGGCGCGGTAGACGGCGATCGGCTCGACGCCGTTTTTGATCGCCTCGCGGATCATGTAGTCGAGATGGCCCTGTTCGGCGATGTCGAGCGGGTTGCGGTCATCGGTGCAAAGCGCGAGGAAGGGCGAGAGGCGCTCGGTCAGGATCGACATCAGCGCGTGCAGGTCCTTCGACACCGAGCCCTCGCGCACGAGAATATGCATGCCCTTGCGGATCTTCTCCATGGCTTCTGCCGCCGTCGTGCATTCGTGGTCGGTGCGGATGCGGGCGGAGAGATAGCCGTTCAGATCGCGCCCGGAGAGCAACGGCGCGTGGCCGTCGATATGGCCGTCCTGGAAGGCATCGAGCTTGGCCAAACAGATCGGATCCTTGTGGATCACGCCGGGGAAATTCATGAATTCGGCAAGGCCGATCACCTTCGGATGGTTCCGGAAAGGCAGAAGACGCTCGATTGGCAGATCGGCGCCCGAGGTTTCCAGATGCGTTGCCGGCACGCAGGAGGAGAGCTGGACGCGGATGTCCATGATCGTCTCTTCGGCCGAATCGAGGAAGAACTGGATGCCTTCGGTTCCCAGCACGTTGGCGATCTCGTGCGGATCGCAGATCACGGTCGTCACGCCATAGGGAAGCACGCAGCGGTCGAATTCATGCGGGGTGACCAGCGAGCTTTCGATGTGTAGATGCGTGTCGATAAAACCGGGAACGACGATCTTATCCGTGATGTCGATCACCTCGCGACCTTCGTATCCCTCGACCGTACCGATGATCGTCTCGCCGCAGATGGCGATGTCGGAGGCGACCAGCTCGCCGGTGACCAGATCGAAGAAGCGCCCGCCCTTCAACACGATGTCCGCCGGCGCGCGGCCGGTGCCCTGGTCGATGCGGCGTTCAAGGTCGGTCATGCAGGCGTCTCCGATTCTGTTGTTCCGCCGCTACTGTAGCGACTGCCACAGGCCAAGGGAAAGGGCCGTGTGATCACCGGCACCCGCCGCCGGCGCTCAGCCGCCTTGCTTTTGCGGTTGCGCCTCGAAGCGTTCGTCGACAGGCACCCCAAGTGCCACCGCCAGCGCATTGGTACGGCTTGCCATGGCGATCACCTGCAGGAGTTCGGCGTGCATCTGGGGTGTCATGCCCTTGGCCTTGGCGGAAGCGGTGTGGCTGTGGACGCAATAAGCGCAGCCATTGGTGGCCGAGACGGCGATGTAGATGAGCTCCTTGACCAGCGGGTCGAGTGCACCGGGCGCCATGACGGTCTGCAGCCGGTCCCACACGGCCTTCAGTTCATCCGGATCGTGGGCAAGCGCCCGCCAGAAGTTGTTGACGTAATCGGTGCCGCGCTTCTCGCGGATGTCGTCGAAGACGGCGAGCGCTTCCGCGCTCGCCTCCTCGTCTGTCATGAGAGGCAGGACGGCCATCGGACGCGCTTCTCAGACCAGTGCCAGCACGCGGGCCGGACCGCCGGTGCCGCCCTTGTGCTTGGGCGCGCCGACGATGATGGTCGCGCCCTTGACCGGCAGCTCCTCCAGATTGTTCAGGCATTCGATGCCGTAGCGTCCGCCCGGCAACCAGCTGGTATGGACGGCGAAATCGGCCGAATTGCCCGGATCGAGCGACAGGGTGTCGACGCCGATCGCGGCGACGTCGAGCGTGGCAAGGAGGTCAGTCGCCGACTTGCCGAAGCCAGGAAAGGCGAACTTGCCTTCGCCGTCGTTGCGGAAGGCGGGCTCTGTCACCTTTTTTGCCCATCCCGAGCGCAGCGCCACGACGGAGCCGGCCGGAATTTCGCCATTGGCGCTGATCCAGGCCTCGACATCGGCCGCCTCGACCATCGTGTTGGCGTCTTCCTTCGCCCGGTCGGTGATATCGATGATGGCGAGCGGCGCCACCAGCTTTTCGGGCTCGATCTCGTCGACACTCTTGCCGTCGGCGCTGAAATGGAGGGGCGCGTCGATATGCGTGCCGGTGTGTTCGAAGATCGTCAGCTTGTGCAGCTGGTAACCGCTCTTGGAAAATTCCACGGCCCATTCGTATTCGATGCCCGGCTTGCCATCGAAGGTCGGGAAGGACCCGTCATAGGCATGGGTCAGATCGATGACCTTGTTCGGGCTTTGCTGCGCCAGAACCGGCCTGGCGATACCGCCGGTCGCGACTGCGGCTCCCGCGATCGCCATGCCCTTGAACAGGGAGCGCCGCGACAGCATGCTCTGCTTCACATTCTCCATCACGCAATGATTGCACATCGGTTCCAACCCTTCCGTTTGATCTTCACCAGACGAGAGTACCGCATGCGCCCGCGTCGGCAAGTGGCGGTCAATTTCTCAGGCGTTCCTGCGGGAGAAGGAATTGTCAATCCGGCGGCAGGACGCGGCAAACGGTTCTCGTTCGATCACGAACGGCCATGGCCGTGCATGTCGGCCTGGTCAGTCGCGGATCTCGACCGTAAATCCGAACCGCATTGTGTCGCCTGCCGCCAGCGCCACCGTATAGGGCCGCTCGACGAGTTCCGCCGTCCCTCCGGCGTGGGCCGCCATCCCGTGCCAGGGTTCGACGCAGAGGAAGGGCGCGCCGGGCTTTTGCCAGAGCGCGATATTGGGCAGGTTTTCGAAGGTGAAGGCGAGCGATGGGCCGCCGTCTGCGGCGAAGGTCAGGCCGGTGCCGGCGCCTTCCGGGAAAATCAGCGCGTCGTTGTCGAAGAGGGAATGCGCAAGGTCCAGCCGGCCTGCTTTGAAGGGCGAGGTTGGGAGTGTCCTGCCGATCAGGCCGTCTTCGAGCTGCACCACGCCGGGTTCGGCGCCGTTGTCGAGGATCACCGCATGGGTCCTGCCTTCAGCGCCCGGGAGCGGCCAGAGGAAAGCGGGGTGGAAGCCGATGCCGAAGGGAAGGGGTGCGGCTCCGGTGTTCTCGACGGTTGCCGTCACCGACAGTCTGCGACCGTCGAGACGGTGCTCCAGCGTCAGGCGGAAATCGAAGGGGTAAACCTCGCGCGTGTCCCCGGTCGAGACGAGTTCGTGGCGGCAGGCGTGGACCGTCTGCTCGACGATTGCAAATTCGCGGCGTCGTGCGATGCCGTGCTGGGCCATCGGATAGATCTGGCCATTGACTGCCAGCCGGTCGCCGGGTGCCTTGCCGACGATCGGAAAGAGGATTGGCGATCGGCCGGTCCACCAGGCGGCGGCGCCGTTCCAGAGCCAGTCGCGGCCGTCGGCTGTCTTCAGCGACTGCATCTCTGCACCCAGCGTCGACACATCGACGGCAAGCTCTTCATTGGCGATGCGAATCGTCTCGGGCATGGCGGCTCCTTGTCAGTTGGGCGTCATCCTAGGGTGATTGCCGGCAAAGTGCGACATGGATGTGTCGGGAGGAGTGGGCGCCGCGCGTCGCCTTCGGCACTCTTCCGGCCGTGACCATATCGCTCCGCATCAGGCGGGAGGCAAGGCTTGCCCGGTCAGACGATGACGACGCGGTCCCCGAAGGGCGTGTCCTCGTCGAAGTTCTGTGTCCCGATGCGCTCGCTTTCGCCGGAAAGGCGCGGTTCCTCGGCCCCGTCTTCCGGTTGCTCTTCAGGCTCGGACGGCTCCACCCACTGACGTGAGGGAAACGCAGTGTCTGGTGTGGCCTCGTCGTCTTCCAGAATGCCATCGAGGGAACGCTCTTCAGAAAAAAGCCTGCGCCGTTCCTCGATATCGTCGTTGATCTTCGATTGGCGGGCGGCGATCCAGGCGTTTTCGGAGTCGGAGCCGAGGTTCAGGGTGTGGCCGGCCTCCGTTCGGCTGGAGGCTTCACTGCGGGAGATACGGCTAATCCGTTCGACCATGGGTGTCTCCTGGAGAGACCGGCCGGTGACCGGATGGCCATGACCTCATGTCACGGGCGGTCCGATTTTCGGCTGTTGCGCTTCATCGATCGGCTCGGATGCTGTCATTCGCACCGGGCGCTGTCGTGTGGCTATCACCCTTCCATATGGTGTGAGCGCAACAGCCCTTCAAGCGCCAGGGCCGAAAGCCGTCGGGCTTGCGGGGCGCTTGGGCGCATCGCCGGTCCGGCTCAGCTTTTTGCGACCTCTGCAACCGGCAGCCCTGCCGCGCGCCAGGCAGAAAAGCCGCCGTCGAGATGGCAGACGTTTTCCAGCCCCATCTCCAGTGCCGTCCTGGTGCCAAGTGCCGAGCGCCAGCCGCTGGCGCAGAAGAAGAGGAAGAGTTTGTCTTCGGCAAAGACCGTCTTGTGGTACGGGCTGTCGGGGTCGATCCAGAATTCCAGCATGCCGCGCGGGCAGGAAAAGGCGCCGCTGATCGTGCCCTCGCGTTCCCGCTCGCGCGGGTCGCGCAAGTCGACAAAGACGACATTGTCGCTGGCATGCAGGCGGGTCGCCTCGGCCGTATCCACCGCCTCCACCAAGGCGTTCGCCTCCGCGAGCAAGTCCTTGTAGCCTTTCCGCATGTGATCCTCCCCTTTTCACCGTTCCGTGACCCATCCTACCCATTGGGGCGGCGCTGTCACGGGCTGCATTGGTCGGGACCACTCGCCGCATTGAAGCGGGCGGCGACGTGGCCTAGTTTCACCGTCATGGAACCCAATCCCGAAACCGCCGGCCCGATCATCGTCTTCGACGCCGAATGCATCCTGTGTTCGGCCAATGCGCAATTCGTGCTGTCGCATGATCATGCCCGGCGCTTCCGCCTCGCCTCGATGCAGGGCGCGGTCGGCTCGGCACTCTACCGCCGGTTCGGCATCGATCCTGCCAATCCCGATACGATGATCGTGGTCGAGGGGGATCGCATGCTACGTGACAGTGATGCGGTGTTGTCGATCTATGCCGGACTCGGCTGGCCGTGGAAGGTGCTCAGCGTCTTTCGCCTTGTGCCGCGCATGATCCGTGATCCGCTCTACCGGCTGATCGCACGAAACCGCTACCGGATTTTCGGCAAACGCGACAGCTGCTGGCTACCGTCACAGAAATTTCGCGACCGCTTGCTCTGATCGAGCGCCACCGCCAAGAAAAAAGGCGACCGTTGCCGGCCGCCTTTGCTCAAGTCCAGGCCCCTTGGTCGCCTTATTCAGCGGCGACCGTCTTGCCGGC
>JARXAQ010000178.1 GCA_029865825.1 Rhizobium sp. | reverse complement strand
CCTTGCGACATCAGCTGCTGGCCGAGGCCCATGATGCCGCCGCCGCCGATGGCGCTCATCAGGCCGCCGAGCAGACCGCCGCCGCCGGCGCCTTCGCCGTTGTGCTTGGCGACCAGTTCAGTCGCGCCCGGGATGGCTTCGATCATGCGGGCGACCGGGCCGTCGGCTGCTTCGCGCTGCAGGAAGCCGAGCATCATGCCGAGTGCCGTCTCAGCCTTGTCCGGGGAAATGCCGACATTCTCGGCGATGCGGGTGACGATTTCGCTCATGGGTGGTCCTCCTGCGGGAAATTTGACGTTAACGTCAACGTAATAGAAGTCGATGGCGAACTCAAGCGCCGCCGTGCTTCACGCGATAAAATTGCCGGGGATTTCGCCCCGGTCCCGCATGCGGGATCGCCCTGCCCTCAGCGCCCCTCTGGCTCGCCGGTTTGGCGCGCGCTGCGGGGCCGAAAGCGACATGCGACCGTTGTCGATGTTCCACACTATCCTTATAAGAGCAAGCTCAAGTGTCGATGACATATCCGCACAAGCGATGGGAGAGCATACGCATGCTGCAAGAGGGTTCGCTTTATCTCGGCACCAGCCGCAATCCGGACGACAGCCTGAACAAGGCCGAGTATATGGCGCTGAAATATGGCAACCGCCACGGCATCGTGACCGGGGCAACGGGTACGGGCAAGACCGTGACGCTGCAGGTGCTGGCGGAGAGCTTTTCCGAGGCCGGCGTGCCGGTCTTTGCCTCCGACATCAAGGGCGATCTCTCGGGCATCGCGACCATGGGCGAGCCGAAGGACTGGATCACCCAGCGGGTCGAGCAGATCGGCTTTACCGATTATGCGCCCTCCGAATTCCCCGTGATCTTCTGGGATCTCTACGGCGAGAAGGGCCACAGGGTGCGCACCACCGTCGCCGAGATGGGGCCGCTGCTGCTCTCGCGCCTGATGAATGCCTCGGAAGCCCAGGAAGGCGCGCTCAACATCGCCTTCAAGATCGCCGATGACGGCGGGCTGCCGCTGATGGATCTGAAGGATTTGCAGGCGCTGCTCACCTATATGGCCGAGCATGCCACCGAACTGTCGAGCCAGTTTGGCCTGATTTCGAAGGCGTCGATCGCGACCCTGCAGCGTGGCCTCCTGATCCTCGAGCAGCAGGGGGCGGAGAATTTCTTCGGTGAGCCGGCGCTGAAGGTGACCGACATCATGCGCACGACCAATGACGGGCGCGGCGCGATCTCGATTCTGGCCGCCGACAAGCTGATGATGAACCCGAGGCTTTACGCGACCTTCCTGCTCTGGCTGCTGTCGGAGCTGTTCGAGGAGCTGCCTGAAGTCGGCGATCTCGACAAGCCGAAGCTGGTGTTCTTCTTCGACGAAGCGCATCTCCTGTTCAACGACGCGCCGAGGGTCCTGATCGAGCGGGTCGAGCAGGTGGTGCGGCTGATCCGCTCCAAGGGGGTCGGCGTCTATTTCGTCACGCAGAACCCGCTCGATGTGCCGGAAACTGTGCTCGCCCAGCTCGGCAACCGGGTGCAGCATGCGCTGCGCGCCTATACGCCGAGGGAGCAGAAGGCGGTGAAGACAGCCGCCGACACCTTCCGGCCGAACCCGGCCTTTGATTGCGCCGAGGCGATCACCCAACTCGGCATCGGCGAGGCGCTTGTCTCGACGCTGGAGGCCAAGGGCATTCCCTCGATGGTAGAGCGCACGCTCATCCGCCCGCCCTCCGGCAAGGTCGGGCCGATCGACGATGCGACGCGGCAGAAGGTGATGAACCTCTCGCCGGTTGCCGGGCAATACGACGTCGATCTCGACTCGGAATCGGCCTATGAGATCCTGTCGGCACGGGCGAAGAAAGTTGCAGAAGCCGAGGCTGCCAAACGGGCCGCCGAAGAGGCACCCCAGGCCGATGACAGCGCCGCCGGCCGCTGGACCCTGCCCGGCTTCGGCGACGATCCGAAGGAGGGTGCCGAGCGCCCGACGACGAAACGGGCGGGCGGCTATCAGCGCGAGACGGTGATCGAGGCGGCGATGAAGAGTGCCGCACGGTCGGTGGCGACCTCGGTTGGCCGGGCGCTTGTGCGCGGCATTCTCGGCAGCCTCAGGCGCTGAGAGAAGCTCTTCCATCCCGAAGGGGCGCAACCGAGCGCCCCACCCTGTGCCATCCTGGCACAGGTTCAGAGCACGGGCCAAAAAGTGAAAGACGAAAGCTCATCCTCATGTTTTGCGTTTTGTTCATCTCCGGGCAACCCTTCCTGCTATAAAGTCCGTGGATGAAATTGTATCGGCGTGTATCGATGCAGCGTGAGGTGGAGCGTGGACAGCAGCCTGGATCAACTCGTTCTGGTGAACAATGCGAAGCGGGCGCTCGATCGCGGCCACTTCGAATTGATCTATCAGCCGGTCTATTCGGTCGACCACCGCGAGGTAGACAGCCTGGAGACCCTGCTGCGCTGGCGCACACGGCCGAACATGCTGGCTGCCGCCCAGGAGTTTCGCGCCATCTTCCGTGACCCGGCGCTGTCGCTCTCTATCCGTGATTTCGTCCTCGAAAAGACCCTGTCCCAGGCGGCGCAATGGCGCGCTGAGGGCCATGATTTCGGACGGATCGCTGTCAACACCACGGCTTTCGACCTGTGCTCGGGCGATTTTGCGCTCTGGCTGTCGGAAATGATGGACGCGCATCACCTGACGCCTGATATGCTGGAGATCGAGGTGCCGGAACCGGCCTTCTACGGTCCGCAGGCCAAGCAGGTGGGGCTGGCGCTCGAGGCGCTGCATTATTGCGGTTTCTCGCTGGCGCTCGACAATTTTGGCGCGACCCATGCGGGCCTCGCGGCGCTGCGCCAGCATCCGTTCCGCCGCTTGAAGATCGATCACGCGCTGATGCGCAGCGCGCTCGTCAATCCCGTCGACAAGGCGATCGTGCGCCACGTCATTGCGCTCGGCCACGATCTCGGGCTGATCGTGACGGCGGCCGGCGTCGAGAACGAGGCGCAGATGGAAACGGCCGTTCAGCTCGGTTTCGACAGCGTGCAGGGTTTCTTCGTCTGCTTCCCCAAGGAAGCCGAGATGGTGCCGCGCGTCTGCCAGATCCTCAATCTGCAGGGCCGTTCGGCCTAAGGCCAACGCCGGCCGCCGATCCACTCTGATTGCCTACTTTTCATCACGGAAGCGGCGTGAGACAGTCGTGGTCATGACCGTTCTTGTCTACGCAGCCGCAGCCCTTGCCGAAATCGCTGGATGTTTCGCCTTCTGGGCCTGGCTTCGGCTTGGCAAATCGGCGCTCTGGCTGGCGCCTGGGCTGGTGTCGCTGGCGCTGTTTGCACTTCTGCTGACCCGTGTGCCGACGGACCTGGCCGGCCGTGCCTATGCCGCCTATGGCGGCATCTATATCGTCGCATCCCTCTTATGGCTCTGGCTAGTCGAGGGACAGCGGCCGGATCGCTTCGACCTGACGGGGGCGGCGATCTGCCTGGTGGGCGCGGCGGTGATCCTGCTGCCGCAGCGCGGGTGAGCAACAATCCCCTCAATCTTCAGGATGCCGTCTTGCGGAATTCCCGTATATTCATAAACTATGATCATCGTCTGGGATGAACCGAAACGACTGCAAAACTTGGCGAAGCACGGCCTCGACTTTGCCGAGCTCGATGAACGCTTTTTCCTTGCAGCAATCATCCGTCCTGCGAAATCCGGCCGGGCCATCGGGATCGGCGAGTTGAACGGAAGGCTTGTCGTCACTGTAGTTCACATGCCGCTGGGTCGCGAGGCGGTGTCGATCATCTCCATGCGGCCGGCCAGTCGGCGGGAAAGGAGTTTGCTATGAGCGTGAAATTTTCATCGAAGCGACCGCTGACGGATGAGGAAGAGGCAGAGATCCAGGCGATGATTGCGTCTGATCCTCAAAATCCCGAAGTGACCGAGGCTGAATTGAAAGAATTCCGCCCCTTCCGCGCGGTATACCCCGAACTTGCAGCCTCGATCGATCGCAAGCTCGGACGGCCCAAGGCCGAAAATCCCAAGAAGGCAATCAGTCTGAGACTCGATGCCGAGGTGATCGAGCGGTTCAAGGCGACCGGTGACGGTTGGCAGTCGCGGATGAACGAGGCCTTGCGCAAAGCAGTGGGGCTTTAGGTATATCATTGCGCCGGAGGCCTTGGTCCCTTCCCCGCGTCACCAGCCCTGCCAGCTCCTGATCAGCATGTAACCCGCGACCGCCACCAGCAGCCAGCCGGCGGCGCGGCCGATGGTGATGGTAAGAGCGGGGCTGGAGACCAACGCCTGCCGGCCACGGGCGGCGGCGAGCGCCAGGCCGCCATAGACGGCGAACTGGATGGCCATGGTGAGGGCGCCCATGATCAGCGCCTGGGACCAGAACGGGCCGTAGGCCGGCTTCATGAATTGCGGATAGACGGCGAGGATGAAGGCCCAGGCTTTCGGGTTGAGCAGGCAGGTGAGCAGGCCCTGAGCGAAGATTTTTATCGTGGCGCGGCGGGTCTCGCCTTCGACGCTGTCGACAGTGATGCTGCTGCGCGCAAGGCTGATGCCGATCCAGATCATATAGGCGGAACCGAGGATCAACATGACGGGGGTCAGGGTCGGGATCAGGGTGCTCAAGGCCGCCACGGCCACGGTGCCGAAGACCGTATGGCAGGCGCCGCCGGCCATCATGCCGAAGGTGGCGGCAAGTCCGGCGCGCCTCCCGCCGGTCAGCGCATTGGCCAGCACAAAGAGCATGTCCATGCCGGGCACGACAATGATGCCAGTGAGGAGCAGGGTGAAGAGCCAGAGGTTTTCGGCGTATGTCATGTCAGTTGCCTGTCGTATCGGATGATTGATAAAAGCCATACACACCGGCATTTCCAGCGTGTTGGAGCGTGCTATACAAGGAGCCAACTGACAGAGTAGTGTCAGGAGCGACGAGGGCTATCGCATGCGCAAGGCCTCCCGGCTGTTTGAAATCATCCAGATCCTTCGGCTCGCGGGCCACCCGATAACCGCACAGCAGATGGCCGATCGGCTTGAGGTGAGTGAGCGGTCGATCTACCGGGACATCGCCGCCCTCCAGGCGATGCGGGTGCCGATCGAAGGCGAGCGCGGCATCGGCTATATCCTGCGCCCCGGTTTTCACCTGCCGCCGCTGATGTTCTCCGTCGAGGAGACGGAGGCGATCGTTTTGGGCATGGCGCTCAACAAGCGCACCGGCGACCGGGATCTCGGCGAGGCATCAACGCGGGTCCTCGACAAGATCGCGGCGGCCCTTCCGACACCGCTGCGCCAGGCGTTGAC
>JARXAQ010000171.1 GCA_029865825.1 Rhizobium sp. | reverse complement strand
CTTTGATTCAGGCGCTCGATAAGGAGCTCGGAGATCCGGCGCTCTATGAGAAGACCCCTGCAAAGGCTGCAGAGAAGGCCAAGCAGCGTGGCGAAGCAGCCGCGAAGCTGTCTGCGGCTGAAGAACAATGGCTCGAACTCTCCGCCGAATACGAAGAGGGCATGGCCGGCTGATCCGCTCCATGCTTGTTGAGCCTCTGAATATACACTATCTTTCGGATGTATATTCAGAGGTGACGCCATGCCGCTTTACGTGCGCGACGAACGGGTGAACCAGCTCGCCGAACAGGCGCAGAAAATCCTCAAGGCCCCGACCAAGACGGATGCCATCCGCCAGGCGCTCGAACGCGTGGTCCAGGAGGACGAGCAAAAACCGCCGCTCGCCGAGCGGCTGGACAAGATACGGGCCAAATACAACATGCCGGCCTACGATACACTCGAGCCCTTCGACGAGAAGGCTTTCCTCGACGAAATGTGGGGCGACCACGATGTTCATCGATAGTTCGGCGCTTGTGGAAATTCTGACGGATGCGCCGCGACGTCAGGATCTTCTGGATCGCATGGCAACTGCGCCAATGCCTTTTTCGACATCGGCAACGGTCATCTATGAGGCAACCGTGGTGATCGCGTCTCGGACTAGAAAGACGGTTGAAGAGGCATACGCACTTGTCGAGGAGTTTCTCGCCGAGCTGAATGCCGAAATCCTGCCCGCCACCCGAGACACGGCCCGCGCCGCCCTTGATGCGTTTTCGCGTTACGGCAAGGGCCGCCATCCAGCCCGCCTCAATTTCGGCGACTGTTTTTCCTATGCAGGTGCCAAGGCCGCCGGTGCATCTCTTCTCTACGTAGGCGAGGATTTCCGCCGCACCGATCTGGCCTGATCGAAAAAAGAGTACAATGCAGAGGAGCAGCGCCATGGATCTCTTTCTCGAAAAGGATGACGATCCGCAGACGCTGGCCTTCGTTGACGCCCGAAACGCGACGGCGCAGGAGGCGCTAACGACGCCTGAGATGGAGGCGGACGCGGCCGCTCTTCAAGCGATGATGGAGCGGCAGGACAGGCTGATCATTCCAGCCCGGCGCGGTAACTGGCTGTTCGATTTCAACCGCTCGCGCGACAATCCGCTCGGCGTTCTGCGCCGCCTGCCGGCCGATCTTGCGCCGCGCGCCGATGCTCCCTGGGAAACGGTTTTCGATGTCGATGCGTTCTGCGCCAGCGAGGGCAAGCGCTGGATCTTCGGCGGCTGCGTCACCTGCCCCTTCGAGCCGACACGCGTACTGCTGCGCCTGTCAGACGGCGGCTCGGACCTGACGCGCTTTCTGGAATTCGACCTCGAAGAAAAACAGCTTGTGGATGGCGGATTCGATACGCCGGCTGTCCGGGCGCAGGCGGCCTGGCTCAGCAGCGACGAAATCGCCTATTTCGGCTCGATCGACGCGTTCTCCGCCACACAGTCCGGCTGGCCACGGGTCGGACGAAGCTTGCGGCGCGGCCAATCGCCGGCAGAGGCCGAGATCCTGTTCGAAGCGGCCCAGACTGATGTCACCGCCTATGGCTTCGTCATCGATCCCAAGCTGGGCGGTTACAAGGGGCCGGACACGCGACAAATCCGCGTGTTCATGGCGAACCACGAGATCGGCAAGCTCAGCCTGCATGTGGACGATGCCGACGGCGTTGCTCGTCGCCTGCCGCTGCCGCAGGACATCGGCTTCGACATCAACCATAGCCATCTCCTCTGGTTGGCGAAGAATGACGAGCAGGTGCCAAGCGGAAGCCTCGTCCTGCAGGAACTCACACCGTTCGGTGAGGAGCCGCTGGCATCTCGGCGCCGCATTCTGGTGAACCCTGCACCGGGGCGCGCGGTCCATCATTTCACGCTGCTGCGCAACTGGGCGGTCTATTCCGTCGATGAACGCCTCGCGCCGTCGCTTTACGTGCTGGATCTGACCCGGGCGGATGCAATGCCCCAGCGGATCGCCTTGCCTGAAGGCGTCGAGGCTCTGTATTTCACGCCGCTCTACGCCGATCTGCATCTGGGCGATGACACGCTGTCGGTGATCGGCTCTGGCTTCCTCGTGCCGCCGACCCGCTACACGCTCTCTCTCTCCGATCAGGACCGCCAACCGACCACGGAACCACTGACCCTGAAACCGCAGGAAACCTCCCCCGCCTATTTCGATGCAGACGGCATGACGAGCGAACTTCTGGAGGCGACATCCGAAGATGGCACGAAAGTGCCCTATCATCTGGTTCTGCCAAAGGATTGGACGAAGGGCGAGCTGCCAGTGCTGATCTACGGCTATGGCGGATTTTCCGCGTCGCTCGCACCGCATTACTCCGGCACCACCGGCCGGTTTCTGGAACAGGCCGGCGCCTATGTGCAGGCCTATATTCGCGGTGGCGCGGAGCTCGGGCCGCAATGGCACACGCCCGTCAAGCGCCACGGCCGCCACAAGGCCTATGAGGACTTCGTTGCGATCGCCCGCGACCTTGTAAAACGCGGCTACTCCAAGCCATCCCGCATCGCCTGCACCGGCGCCAGCAATGGCGGGCTGCTGACCGGGGTCATGCTGACGCGCTATCCAGACGATTTTGGCGCCGTCTGGTGCCGCGTGCCGGTCATCGACATGACGCGCTTTCATCTCTTCCCTGCCGGACGGGCCTGGATGGACGAGTATGGCAATCCGGACGATGACGCCGACCGGGCCTATCTCCTCGGCTATTCGCCGCTGCACCAGATCAAGCCGGCTTCGGACCAAGCCTACCCGCCGCTCTACATCGAGAGCTCGAGCAATGACGACCGGGTTCACCCCTCGCATGCACGGCGTTTTGCCATGCGCCTCGAAGGGGCCGGTCATACGCCGCTGTTTCACGAATATGGTTCCGGCGGCCATGGCGGCGCCGGCAATTCGGCCGAAATGGCGAGGCGTACGGCGATGGGCTACAGCTTCCTGCGCCAGACGATCATGAGGCCATGATAGCATGGTCTGCGAGGTGGCGGCCGTCAGGCCTTCTTCTCCCACCGGCCTTCTGGCGTCTGCTGCCAATAAGTCAGGCTGTGCCCCCCGGCCTTCAGCTTCTTCCACTGCCCGCGTGCCGCCTCGAGTTGGAGCGCGTCGTAACCGTCGAAGACAAAGACGACGCGTTCGTAATCCAGCGCCTCCGGCGGCTCGGCACCATCGACGAGGAAACGGACGCTGGCGGCGTTGAGATTATCCGGCTGTACGGTCAGCAGCACAGGCTGACGGGCGGGAAACGCGCCTTCGTCCGTTCCGTGCGGCAGAAAACTGTCGTCCCGGTAGACCCACAAATGCGCGTCCAGTGCATCGCGCCGTTCGGCATCACGCGTCTGTACCGTCACCGACCAGCCGCGCTCGACGCTCTTTTCTAGGAGCGGCGGCAGCGCGTCTTCCAGTTTCGATTCGGTCAGATGATAGAAGAGGACCTCGGCCACGCTGGTTTCCTTGGCTCCGTCAGGCTTCGTAGTTCGCACGGACCAGTTCGTCGAGCAGTCGCACGCCGTAACCCGAACCCCAGGACTGGTTGATCTCGTCGCTCGGTGAACCCATCGCGGTGCCGGCGATGTCGAGATGCGCCCAGGGCGTATCCTTGACGAAGCGCTTGAGGAACTGGGCGGCGGTGATCGAGCCGGCATGGCGGCCGCCGGTGTTCTTCATGTCGGCGAACTTCGAATCGATCATCTTGTCGTAGTCCTTGCCGAGCGGCATGCGCCACAGGCGTTCGTTCGTGCTCAGGCCGGCAGCAAGCAGCTTCTCGGACAGGTCGTCATCATTGCAGAAGAGGCCGGCATGAAGGTTGCCGAGGGCCACCAGGATCGCACCGGTCAGGGTGGCGAGATTGATCATGAAGGCGGGCTCGAAACGCTCGTTGCAATACCAAAGCGCGTCACAGAGCACGAGCCGACCCTCGGCATCGGTGTTGATGAATTCGATCGTCTGGCCCGACATTGAGGTGACGATGTCGCCCGGACGCTGGGCATTGCCGTCGGGCATGTTTTCGACCAGGCCGATGATGCCGACGACGTTGGCCTTAGCCTTACGGGCGGCGAGCACATGCATGAGGCCGGTGACGGCGGCCGCGCCACCCATGTCACCCTTCATGTCCTCCATGCCACCGGCCGGCTTGATCGAGATGCCGCCGGTGTCGAAGACGACGCCCTTGCCGATGAAGGCGATCGGCTTGTCCTTGGCCTTGCCGCCCTTCCACTGCATCACGACCAGACGCGGCGGACGGACCGAGCCCTGTGCCACGCCGAGCAGCGCGCCCATGCCGAGCTTCTTCATGTCCTTTTCGGTCAGGATCTCGATCTCGACGCCGAGGGCTTCGAGTTCCTTGGCCTTGGCGGCGAATTCGAGGGGGCCGAGCACATTGGCTGGTTCGTTGACGAGGTCACGGGCGAGCACGACACCCTCAGAAATGGCCTTCGCTTCAGCGAAGGCCTTCTTGGCGCCCGCCGCGTCGGCGGTCACGATGGTGACTTTGACCGTCTTGTCGGCCTTGGCGTCATCGTCGTCACCCTTTTTCTTTGTCTTGTAGGTGTCGAACTTGTAGGCGCGCAGCAACATGCCGAGGGCAAAATCGGCCGCAGCTTTGGGCGAAGTCTCGAGGCCAGGCACGTCGAGGAAGATGGTGGCAGTATCGGCGCCCTTGAGATTGGCCGTTGCGCTGCCGCCGGCCTTCAACCAGCCATGCGGCGTCATCTGCCCGGTCTTGCCCAGTCCCAGGACCACCAAGCGGTCGGCCGCTGAGCCGTGCGGCGCCACGATGTCGAGCACCGACGACGACTTGCCCGAGAATTTGGCCACCTTGGCAGCCCGTGCATAGACGGCGGCCGGATCCGCCTCAGCAAGACCCGACGGCGTTTCCGCCTCGGCCGTTTTCAGGGCGATGGCGAGGCCTGACGTCAGGGCTTGAGACTTGGCAAAGGAGATGGCGAGTTTTGTCGACATGATATTCAATCCTGGCGTCGGTGCTGTCAAATGATCGGTCGATCATCGTCTTTTCGGTCACGATGGCAAGGCTCGGAGGTTTCTTTGTTGAGGCCGTCCCCTGATTGCAGCGGCACCAGCCGTGCTCCTTGGTGGATCTTCGCCTGCACCACGGCCACAGTGCGTCGTTCATGCGCGACAGCGTGTCCGTTTTGTCGCGGTCGAACAAAAAAACGGAACACGAAGCCGGGGAAAATCTGTCTCCTCGGTCGCCAAATCGCCGCAAGCATCGTAGAGAAGGCTCCATATCGCTCCTTCGTGTTTTTTCGCAGGGGCGCCAGGGAACCGCATGAAGATACTCGAACAATATATCCTGCGACGTGTCGTCCTGATGTTCCTCACGGCCCTGTTGCCGGTGCTGGCGATCATTTGGACCACGCAGGTATTGCAGCGTATCAACCTCGTCACGGACAGCGGCCAATCGGTCGGTTCCTTCATGAAGTTGGCGACCATGATCCTGCCGACCCTGATTTCGACGGTCCTGCCGTTCGCACTCGTCATCGGCATCACCCAGACGCTGACGACCATGAACAATGATTCCGAACTGGCCGTGATCGATGCCGCCGGCGCGCCGCGTTCGACGATCCGCCGTCCCCTCATCCTGCTCGGGGTCGGACTCACCCTCTTCTCTTTCGTCATGGTCAGTTTCGTCGAACCGTCGATGCGAGTGAACGTGCGTTCGATGATCGCGACGGCCTACGCAGATCTTTTGTCGTCGGTGATCGAGGAGAAGACCTTCCGCAAGGTGGAAGAAGGGCTCTACGTCCAGATTTCCGAACGCCAGTCGGGGCGTGGATTGAAGGGGCTTCTTGTTGCCGATTCCCGCGATCCTGCCTCGCAGCTGATCTATTATTCCCGGGAAGGTGCGGTTGACGAAACCGGCAAGACGCTGGTGATGCAGGACGGCGAAGTGCAGCGCAAGGCTCCGACCGGCGACGTCACGGTCATCCGCTTCGACCGCTACGCATTCGACTTGTCCGATCTGTCGGAAGAACGTGGTCAGGCCCGCTACGGCGCCAAGGACAAGACAATCACCGAGCTCATGGATCCGGATCCGCTGGATCCCGAATACCAGCGGAAGCCTAGCGATTATCCCGCGGAACTGCATCGCCGTCTCAGCTCGGCGCTCTTCCCGATCGTTTTCACCCTGATTTCGCTCATGTTGTGCGGCGACGCCCGCTCGCATCGGGAAGCACACCTGCATCCGATGGTTTCCGCACTGATGATCGCGCTGACGCTGTTCTGGATGCATAATTATGCGACGGATCTGACCCAGCGCGATACCGGTTTCTTCGTCCTGCAATATGCGGTGCCAATCCTTTCGGGTGGCGTATCCCTGGGTTACCTTGTCGCCGACAAGCGGCCGCAGTTGCCGGCCATTGCCTCTCGACTGGTGGCAGCACTCACAGCCATCGCACGCCGGCGGATGGGTGCCGATGCCGGGAGCGCCGCATGATCCGGACCTTGGGCTTCTACTTCTTCCGCCGTTACATGATGACCACGCTGTGGTTCTTTCTCGGGGTCATCGGCCTCACATTTCTGATCGATTTTACGGAAACCTCGGGGCGCTTTGACGGATTGCCGGGCTATTCGCTTGCCGGCGTTCTTTATCTTACGGCGCTGCGCCTGCCGCTGATCCTGCAGCAGACCGTACCGTTTATCGGCCTTTTCGTCGGCATGACGACCCTGATCAGCTTCAACCGCAAGTCCGAACTCGTCGTCGCCCGTGCCGCCGGGATCTCGGTCTGGCAGTTTATGGCGCCTTTCCTGTTGGGCGCAGCTCTGGTGGGATTGGCGACCACGCTGGTGATCAATCCGCTTGCCGCCTGGGGACAGCGGCAGGGTGCACAGATCGAATCAGACTGGCGCGACACGGCCGGGCAGTCCACCCCGGCACCCTCACCGTGGCTTCGCCAGAGCAGCGGCGACACAGATGTTGCAATCGGCGCGAACGCCGTTCTCGAGAACGGGACCCTGCTGGTGGACGCCGTACTCCTGCATTTCGACAAGGACGGTCGAATCGCCCTCCGCCAGGATGCACGAACGGCGAAATTGAAAGATGGTTACTGGATCCTTACCGACGTGACAGAGACACGTCCCGGCGAAATCCAGTCCCGGCTTGCCGAAGCACGCGTGGCGACCAACCTCAACGCCGAGTTCGTGCAGCAGCGGCTGGTTAAGCCAGACACTGTTGCTTTTTATGATCTTTTTCAGAAAATCGAAGTGACCAAGTCATTCGGCGTGGCTCCCCATGCGCTGGAAACCCAATTTCACTCGCTGCTGTCCTTGCCGTTTCTCATGATTGCAATGACCCTGATCGCGGCTACCGTGTCGCTCAAATTCAGCCGGATCAACCAATCCAGATCGGTGATTCTCGGTGGAATATTGTCAGGCTTCGTGCTTTATGTTGTGACAGTGCTCGTGAGGGCATTCGGAAGCAGCGGCGTCATGCCGCCGTATGTTGCGGCCTGGGTCCCAGTTGTCGTAGCGATGGCATTGGGGGCAACGATTCTGCTTCACAAGGAGGATGGTTAGTGGCGGTAAAAGACCGCGCGAATATCAGGAGGCTCACAGTAGCCCTGCTGACCGGTGTCGCTGTGTGCGCTTTGTCGCTCCCCGCGCCCGTCGTGCACGCACAAAGCCTGACCGAATCGGTCTCCGGTTCGCCAGAAATGCCTGAAGACGCGAAACTCCTCCTCGCAGCCAATGAACTGCTCTACGACCGCGACGCCGAGCGCGTCGTGGCGAGCGGCGCGGTGCAGATCAACTATAACGGCTACCAGATGGTCGCCCGTCAGGTGGTCTATGACCAGAAGACGGGGCGTGTCACAGCGGCCGGAAACATCGAGCTCGTGGAGCCGACCGGCAATCGCATCTATGCGGATTCGCTTGATGTCACCGATAATTTCTCCGACGGCTTCCTTAAGTCCCTGCGCGTCGAGACGAGCGACAATACGCGTCTCGTCGCCGAGAGCGCGGAGCGCGTCGGCGGCACGCAGATGATCCTGCACAAGGGCGTCTATACGGCCTGTCTGCCTTGCGCAGAAAATCCGAGCCGCCCGCCGATCTGGCAGGTGAAGGCCGAGCGCGTCATCCAAGACGGCAAGAAACACACCGTGCGCCTGGAAAAGGCCCGCTTCGAACTCTTCGGCCGTTCACTCGTAACGCTGCCGTTCATCGAAGTTCCCGACAATACGGTCAAGCGCAAGTCCGGTTTCCTGTTCCCAGAATTTCGTTCGGGCGAAAATGTCGGCTTCGGGATCGCGGTTCCCTACTATGTCGCTATTGCTCCCGATCGCGATGCAACTATCACGGCGACCGGCTTTACCAAACAGGGCGTGCTGCTCGAAGGCGAGTATCGACAACGGTTCGAAAAGGGCCAGGCCAGTCTTCGCGTCGCTGGCATCAGCCAGATGGACACAGAGGCTTTCAGCGCCAACACGAGCGATTCTGCACAGGATCTGCGCGGGATGGTCGCTTCACAGGGCGACTTCAAGATCAATCCGCGCTGGACCTTCGGATGGGATGTGATGTTCCAGACCGACAACAACTTTGCCCGGACCTATGAGATCGAGGGGCTCAACGCGTCGACCAACGTCAACACGGTTTACCTCACGGGCATCGGTGATCGGAACTTCTTCGACATGCGCGGCTACTATTTCGACGTTCAGGACGCCGACATAAACGACACGGCCGAGAAAAAGCAGGCGACCGTCCTTCCGACGATTGACTACAGCTATTATGCGCCGGAGCTGGTTGCAGGCGGCCAGCTGTCGGGCACGATGAACTTCACCTCTCTTTCCCGCTTCTCCGAGGAAGCCGCCAACATCGACGGTATTGCCGGAAATGACCTCTACCGCGGGCTGAAGGGCAACATGAACCGCCTGACGGGCGAGTTGGAATGGGAACGGACAATTGACGGCCCGGGAGGCCTTCAGATCACGCCGCTGCTGGCGGCCCGAGGCGACGTTTTTGGCCTCGCGATGGATTCGCCCACGGACTACTCTGGCAACTTCACCTCGAGCGATGCCCCGACCAGAGGCATGTTCACTGCAGGCGTTGAGCTCCGTTATCCATGGCTGGTGACGATGGGCAACAGTACCCATATCATCGAGCCGATTGCCCAAATCTACGCGCGCAACGACGAACAGCTGGCCGGCAGCCTTCCCAACGAAGATGCCCAGAGCCTGGTCTTTGATGCCAGCAATCTGTTTTCTCGCAACAAGTTTTCCGGTTTCGATCGCGTCGAAGGCGGCACACGAGCCAATGTCGGCCTGCGCTACACCGGCAGTCTCGAGAATGGCATCGGGCTTCGCGCCGTCATCGGCCAGTCCTACCATCTGGCCGGGCTGAACTCGTATGCAACAGAAGACCTTCTGGCAGTCGGCTCCGACTCCGGCCTCGAAACAGACGTCTCGGACTTTGTCGGTTCGGCCGGGATCGAACTTCCGATGGGGCTTTCGCTGGCTGCCGGTATTCGCCTAGACGAAAAGTCGCTGGAACTGCGGCGAACTGATGCGAACGTGACCTATTCCAACGAGCGCCTGACGACTAGCCTCACCTACACCCAGGTCGAAGCACGTCCAGAGTATAGCTTCGATGAAGAGAACCAGACGGTTTCAAGTAGCGCAACGGTTAAAATGAATCAGTCGTGGTCGGTGTTTGGCTCGGTGAATTACGATATCGACTCGAACGCTTTCAACCGGCGGAGTGTCGGCGTGTCTTATGCCGACGAATGCACGACCTTCTCGGTATTCTATTCGGATAAGACCGATCCTGACGATGCGACTGCTAATGATTGGACAATCGGCGGCAAGCTTGTATTCCGTACACTTGGCGAGATTAATCTGAGCAATATCTCGTACCAGTAAGGTCTAAGACCTGACGTAGAGTCATTGTTTTGCCGCATGGATTGTACAAACCATGCGGCAGTTCTAAAATGCAGCCGATGAAGTATGTCCGGCAAACCCTGTTTGCCCGGAGAAAGGATGAGAAATGACCAAAGCGAAACACGGCGTCAGCCTTCTGCTCGCCGGCGTCATTGCGCTTTCGCTGAGCGTGTCCCCGGCGCCGCTGGGCGGCCAGGCCATGGCGGCGACGTCCGTGGTTGCAGTGGTCAACAAGACCGCCATCACGAGTGGCGACGTCGCCCGGCGCGCAGCCTTCCTGCGCCTGCAGCGCCGCAGCGGCAATCTGCAGAAATTGGCCAAGGAAGAATTGGTTGAAGAAGTTCTGAAGCGCGAGGAGATCGCACGCGTCGGCATGTCGGTCAGCACAGCGGATGTGGATGCGTCCTTCGCCCGCTTCGCCGCGTCGAACAAGATGTCGGTCGAGCAGTTGACCTCCGTGCTGAACGGTGCCGGCGTCGGGGCGCCCCATTTCAAGGCCTTCATCGCCGTGTCGATGAGCTGGCCGCGCCTCGTCAATGCCCGATATGCCGGGGGCGCGAGCAGCAAGCTGTCCAACCAGGAACTGGTGACACGCCTGCTTGAAAACAAGCAGAAGCCGGTGACCACCGAATATATGCTCAAGCAGGTGATCTTCGTCGTTCCGGCGTCCAAAAAGGGCATCGTCGGCAAACGCAAGGCCGAAGCCGAAAAGTCGCGGGCTTCCTTCCCCGGCTGTGATCAGGCCATGCAGTTCGCCAAAAACTATCTCGACGTCTCCATCCGCAATCTCGGTCGCGTGCTGGAACCGGAACTTCCGCCGGACTGGAAGCCGCTGATCGAGAAGGCCAATGGTGGCACCACCGCGACGCGTGTCACAGAGCGTGGCGTCGAATATCTGGCGATCTGCAATCAGCGTCAGGTCTCCGACGCCGTCGCCGCCGAAATCGTTTTCCGTGCCGAGGATCTGGGCAAGGAGAAGAAGGACGGCGAAAATCCGAACGCCGCCAAGTATCTGGAAGAGCTGCGCTCCAAGGCCCAGATCGTAATGCAATAACGGCGGAAGGCCGAGATATGACCGACGCCGCTCTTCCGCTTGCGCTCAGCCAGGGCGATCCTGCGGGCATTGGGCCCGACATCGCCTTGCAGGCCTTTGCGCAGCGGACGGCACTCAACCTGCCTCCCTTTCTTTATGTGGGTGACCCCGAGGTGCTCAGGGTTCGTGCGCGCCTCCTCGATCTCGACATCTCGATCACAGAATCGGATTCAGAGGGTGCCTGCGAACTGTTTGCCGGCACACTTCCCGTGTTCCCAATCGCGACCGGTACCGACGTGGCCGCTGGGCAGCCGCATGTCGCCAATGCGCGAGGCACGATTGCTGCGATCGAAACAGCGGTGGCTTTGACCCTCTCCGGCAAGGCACGTGCGGTCGTTACCAATCCGATTGCAAAGGCGGTCCTCTACGAAGCGGGCTTCGGCTTTCCCGGACACACAGAGTTTCTTGCCGATCTCGCCGCGCGGGGCACCGGGCAGGCCGTGACGCCGGTGATGATGCTGGCTGGACCAAAGCTTCGCGCTGTCCCCGTGACCATTCACATCCCAATCCGGGACGTGCCGGGTGCACTTACGGAAGATGCCATCGTCGAAACCTGCCGGATCGTGGCCCGGGACCTGACAGCGCGCTTCGGCCTTTCGCATCCACGTCTCGCAGTGGCGGGTCTCAACCCGCATGCCGGCGAAGGCGGGGCGATCGGGACCGAGGACGACGACATCATCCTGCCTGCGGTCAGACGCCTGCGCGATGCCGGCATCGACGCCTTCGGGCCGCTGCCAGCGGACACGATGTTCCACGACGAGGCACGGGCACGCTATGACGTGGCCATCTGCATGTATCATGACCAGGCACTGATCCCCGCCAAGGCGCTGGGTTTCGACGACAGCGTCAACGTCACGCTCGGCCTTCCCTTCATCCGCACCTCTCCCGACCACGGTACGGCCTTCGGCCTGGCCGGTACCGGGCTCGCGCGCGAGCAGAGCCTCGCCGCGGCCATCAGAATGGCTGATGCGATGAGTCGTTCTTCGAAAGACTCGATCTGATGGCCGCTCTCGACGGACTGCCGCCGCTCCGGGACGTGATCACCCGCTACGAGCTCGATGCGAAGAAGTCGCTCGGCCAGAATTTTATCCTCGATCTCAACCTCACCCAGAAGGTTGCGCGGACGGCCGGCTCGCTCGAGGGTGCCACCGTGTTCGAGATCGGACCAGGCCCCGGCGGCCTGACACGTACCATTCTTGCACTGGGCGCCGAGAAGGTGGTCGCCGTCGAACGGGATGCGCGCTGCCTCCCGGCGCTTGCCGAAATCGGCGCGCATTACCCCGGCCGGCTCGAGGTTATCGAGGGCGATGCGCTGAAGACGGATTTCGAGGCTCTTGCAGACGGCCGGCCGGTCAAGATCATCGCCAACCTCCCCTATAATGTTGGTACGCAATTGCTGGTGAACTGGCTGTTGCCACGCCAGTGGCCGCCCTTCTGGTCGTCGCTGACGCTGATGTTCCAGAAGGAAGTGGGCCAGCGGATCGTCGCCCGCGAAGGCGACAACCATTATGGCCGGCTCGGTGTGCTCTGCGGCTGGCGCGCAGACGCGCACATGGCCTTCGACATCCCGCCCCAGGCCTTCACGCCGCCACCGAAGGTGACGTCAACCGTGGTGCATCTCGAGCCGCGCATGACACCCCTGCCCTGCGATCCCGACAAGCTCGAACGCGTGACGCTGGCCGCCTTCGGTCAGCGCCGCAAGATGCTACGGCAGAGCGTCAAGTCGATCGGCGGTGAGGCGCTCCTCGCCCGCGCTGAAATCGATCCCCAGCGCCGAGCGGAGACGCTGAGTGTGGAAGAGTTCTGCCGGATCGCCAATCTGCTCTGAGACGCTCAGGCAGCCTTACGGCCCGACGTGCGGGTGCCGCTTTCGTTTGGCAGGCGGAACAGGGCGATCTGCGCGTTCAGGCGATCGGCTTCCGTGGCAACGCTTGAGGTTGCGGCACTCGCCTCCTCCACCATGGCGGCATTCTGCTGGGTCACCTGATCCATCTGGCTCACGGCCTGGCTGATTTCGTCGAGTGCCGCCTTCTGCTGGTGCGCCGATGACACGATCGAGGTGACCCGGTCGTTGATCTGCAGAACATGATCCTCGATGCCACGCAGCGTGATGCCCGTTTCATTCACGAGCCTGACCCCTGCCTCGACCTCTTGGGCGGACCGTGAAATGAGGGCCTTGATCTCGCGCGCGGCCGTTGCCGAGCGCTGGGCGAGTTCGCGAACTTCCTGAGCGACGACAGCGAAACCCCGGCCGCTTTCGCCGGCGCGCGCGGCCTCGACGCCGGCATTCAGGGCAAGTAGATTGGTCTGGAAGGCGATCTCGTCAATGACGCCGATGATCTGGCCGATCTGGCCGGACGATTGCTCGATATGATGCATTGCCTTGACCGTATCACTGACGACGGCGCCGGAGCGTTGGGTGGTATGGGTGGCCTCGCGTACCAGCGTTCCGGCTTCTTCCGCGCGTTTGGCGGCGCTGCCGATCGCAGCCGTGATTTCCGTAATCGACGCAGCCGCTTCTTCGAGTGCCGCCGCCTGGCGTTCGGTACGCCGGGCAAGATCATCGGTGGCGATTTGCAGTTCATGCGAGCCACCGTGAAGGTGGCCGGTGCTCTGGCGGATGGTCGCCATGATGCCGCAGAGCCTGTCCATGGAACCATTGAAGTTGGTGCGCAGCGCATCCAGCGTATCGGCAAACGGGACGTCGAGACGGAAACCAATCTCGCCGGTCGAAAGCGCGTCCAGCCCCTGGGCGAGTTGCTCAACGGCAAAGGCGATCTCGGCTGCCCGTTCGGCGCGCTCCTGTGCTGCCGCCTGTTCAGCCAGACTCTTAATCCGTTCCGCCTCCTCCTGCTCGGCAAGCTCCTTCAACATGCGTTCCTTGGCGAGTGCTATGTAGCGGCTGACGGAAGAGCCCATCTGGCCGATCTCGTCTTTGCTGTCGGAACGGATGAGATCGACTTCGATCTCGCCGGCAGCCAGCTTGTGCATGGTGCGCGTCAGTCGACGCAGGGGACGAACGACGGTCAACGACAGCGAGACGGCGAAGAAACAGGCCAGAACCAGCACACCCCCGGTGATACCGGTCACCTTGAGCAAATGATGATATTCTTCATCGGCAACTGTCTGGCTGTCCTTGACGATCGCCGCCAACGTCTCGTTCTCCAGTTCTTTCAGCCGCTCGATGCGGCGGGCCGAGCGCTCGAGCCATTCCCGGTCATCGAAACCGGTCAGATCCGCGGCAAGGCCAGCCTTCATCATGGCCGCGCGTATTCTTTCGACAGCATCGGCATCCGGCGTGTGCAGCGACTGGCTGAAATGCTCGCGGTCTGCCTCTGGAAGGAGATCGAGATACTGGTTGATCAGCGAACTCTGCGAACCGAACATGCCGATGAAGTCGAGGTAGTGGGCTTCGTCGAACTTACCCTCCGCGATGAAGCTGTGGCCGAGATTGCGCTCCTGGCCGGCCACTTCCTTCGCGTTCATCAGGAGGCTGTAAGCCATCATCTTGCCAACAACTCCCCTGGCGCCGGCTTCGAGCGAAAACTCCTGCGAGAGGTTCATCAGATTGCGTACGAGCGTGGTGTAATAGGCGAAGGCTTCCGCCTGTGGCATGCCGAGAGCGTCCACCTGCGAGCGAACCATGGGCAACTCGGCGAGGATTTTTTCAATCTCTTGCTCATGGCTGGTCAAGGCGGGATCCCCCTCTGCCCTGATATCCGAGAGCACTTTGGCAAGATGCGCGAGGTCGCGGTCTGCGGCAGTGCGGGCCCCAGTCAGCTCCGACCGGTGCTGTTCTCCCCGGCTCGCGAGAAGCCCAACGGCCTCCGCGCGCTCGGCTTGCAGGACATGCACAAGATCACCAATGATACCGAGATCGGCGCTCACCACACCCAGTTGGCGCGCCTGCTGGAAGGCGAGATAAGTGGTGTTGATTTCGACATAAGCGAGGCCTGCTACGGCAAGCAGCGGGATAGCGAGGGCAAATGCGAGTCGCCAAGTCACAGAGATATCGGTCAAGCGCATTTCAGGCTCCAAATCATCCTGTGCAGGTCGCGTGCGACGCGCAACTTAAACGGCAGGACAAAGATGACGTAGAAGCGGTTAAATATTAGCTACAATTAACTTACGCAACTTAGCCAACAGACGATTTCATTGGATTGCAGGCGGTCCAACGGATCCTGCCGCAGTCCCAGTCGTCTCATCCTGCAACCATACGCCGAGCTTTGTGACAGCAGTTTCATCCGTTGGGCCGATCAACCAGTAGCCTCGATCCGGCACATCGACACGGCGGCCCGCCGGCACGAGTAGTCCGGCCTCCAGCAACTGGTCGATGATGCCGAGCCAGCCCAGCGCCACGCCCTGCCCGCCAAGGGCTGCCTGTATGACCATCGAATAGGTGTTGAAGCGCAGATCGCCAGGCGAAGGGTCCTGGCCAGCCAATAGGCCGACCGTTGCCAGGTAGGACCGCCAGTCGAGCCAAGGCGAGCCGGCTTCGGCTTCGAGATGGATGCGTGGCGCTTCCGTGCCCGCAGTGAATGGCTCGCGCTCAAGGCGTTCCAGCAGCGCCGGGGCGCAGACCGGCACAACATGTTCTGGCATCAGCAGCATCGCATTACCGGCGAAATCGGATCGGGCGCCGAAGGCCACCGCCAAATCCGCTTCCTCGCGCCAATTCGGCGCCAGACGCTGGGAGGCGACGATCTGCAGGTCGATGCCGGGGTGCTCCCGGCGGAAGCCCTGCATGCGCGGGATCAGCCAGAGGCTGGAAAAGGCATAGTCGGTGGCGAGGCGGATGACCGGACGCCGGCGTGCCTGGCGGATGTCGCGCTCGAGGGCATCGACGTCCTGCACCGCGCGCTCGGCGATCTGCAGCAAACGCCGCCCCTCCTCGGTCAGGCTGACGCCGCGATGCAGGCGCTTGACGAGCGGGACGCCGAAACGCTGTTCCAGAAGGCGCATCTGGTAACTCACAGCCGGCTGGGTCAACCCAATGGCCTCGGCTGCAGCCGACAGGGAGCCACGGCGGGCGACCTCGACAAGCAGCCTCATCCAGCCCAGATCGACAGGAACCTCAGACATTAAATTCCTTTATGGCACACATCAAAAATCTCCGGCTACACAGGAGAGGCAGTCAGCTCTTCAATAAGCATAGACAATAGCAGGCCCGAGGCAAACCGCATGAACAACACACGCCGCCCCACCCCCAGGGGCAATTGCCGCCCGGCCGCCTTCGCAGTTTCCAATCTCGGTCTTTGAAAGGTCCATCCGTGACAACACGCCCGAACATCCTGATCCTGATGGTGGACCAGTTCAATGGCACCTTCTTCCCTGACGGGCCGGCGGATTTCCTGCATGCGCCGCATCTGAGAGCGCTGGCGGACCGCTCGGTGCGCTTTGCCAATGCCTATACGGCAAGCCCACTCTGTGCGCCGGCGCGTGCCTCCTTCATGTCGGGCCAATTGCCGAGCCGGACGCGCGTCTACGACAACGCCGCGGAGTTTGCCTCCGACATCCCGACCTTTGCCCACCATCTGCGGGCCGCCGGCTACCAGACCAGCCTGTCCGGCAAGATGCATTTTGTCGGGCCGGACCAGTTGCACGGTTTCGAGGAACGGTTGACCACGGACATCTATCCCGCCGATTTCGGCTGGACGCCTGACTATCGCAAGCCCGGCGAGCGGATCGACTGGTGGTATCACAACCTCGGCTCCGTCACCGGCGCCGGCGTCGCCGAGATCAGCAACCAGATGGAGTATGACGACGAGGTTGCCTTCAACGCGACCCGCCGCCTCTACGACCTGTCGCGCGGCCACGACGAGCGTCCCTGGTGCATGACGGTGAGCTTCACCCATCCACACGACCCCTATGTCGCGCGGCGTAAGTACTGGGATCTCTACGAGGGCTGCGAGGCCCTGCAGCCGAGTGTGCCCGCCATCCGCTATGACGAACAGGATCCGCATTCGCAGCGCCTGATGGACGCCTGCGACCACCTTGCCTTCGA
>JARXAQ010000158.1 GCA_029865825.1 Rhizobium sp. | reverse complement strand
GCCGCGATCCAGAGCAGGCCGATGCCGACTTCGGTCGTGTACGGCAGCACCTTGTCGCCGGCAGGCCCCGCCAGCAGGAAGGCGAGCGCAAACATCTGTGCCGTCGTCTTCCACTTGGCAATTTGCGTTACGGGCACACTGACCTTCAGTGCCGCCAGATATTCCCGCAGGCCGGAAACCAGGATTTCGCGGCAGAGAATGGTGATGGCCGCCCAGAGCGACCAGCCGGCGATCGTACCGTCCGCCGCCATCAGCAGCAGCACCGAGGCGATCAGCAGCTTGTCGGCGATCGGGTCGAGCATCTTGCCGATATTCGACGTCTGGTTCCAGATCCGCGCCAGATAGCCGTCGAGATAGTCGGTGATCGAGGCGACGATGAAGATCGCAAGCCCGGCCCAACGGGCGAAATCGGAGCTCTGCAGCCGTCCCTCGACAAAGAAGCAGAGTACGATCAGCGGCACGGCCAGAATGCGGGCGTAAGTCAGAAGATTGGGGATATTGTATGCGCGCGAAGCCATGATGCCCTGTCTTTGGATGGTATTGCGTCTACAGTTGAGGGTTTTCAACGGGAGCCGTCAACTCAAGATTTCTGAACGGCTTTTATCATGAACGCATTCGGGCGCACCTCGTTTCCACTCAATCGCCGCCGCTTTCGTGAAAATGATTGTAGACCAGCCGTGCCACGGCCTCGGAAATGCCCTCGACTGCCATCAGGTCGCTGATCGCAGCCCGCGACACGGCCTTCGCCGTGCCGAAGTGCTGGAGCAGCGCCCGCTTGCGGGTCGGGCCGATGCCACCGATCTCGTCCAGCGGGTTCTTGACCATTTCCTTCTTGCGCCGCGCCCGGTGCGAGCCGATGGCAAAACGGTGGGCCTCGTCGCGCATGCGCTGGATGAAGTAGAGCACGGGATCGCGCGGCGGCAGGGTGAAGTCAGGCTTGCCCTTGACGAAGAACCGTTCACGGCCCGCATCGCGGTCGACGCCCTTGGCGACACCGATGGCGATCACGCTGTCGGTGATATCGAGTTCGTCGAGGATCTTGCGTACCGCCGTCATCTGCCCCTGGCCACCGTCGATCAGGATCACATCCGGCCAAGCGGGGAAGGGGCTGTCGCCGCTCTCTTCGGGTGCGACGCTCCGATCCGGCTTGCCCTCTTCCTTGAGCAGGCGCGAGAAGCGCCGGGTCATCACTTCCCGCATCATGCCAAAATCGTCGCCGGGGGTGATGTCGGTCGATTTGATGTTGAACTTGCGGTACTGGCCCTTCACGAAGCCTTCCGGCCCGGCGACCACCATGCCGCCCACGGCATTGGTGCCCATGATATGCGAGTTGTCGTAGATCTCGATCCGACGCGGCACATAAGGCAGCTGGAACGTCTCGGCGAGACCAGCCAGCAGCCGCGATTGCGACGCCGTTTCGGCCAGCTTCCGTCCATGCGCCTCGCGCGCATTGGCGCTGACATGGTCGAGCAGGTCCTTCTTCTCGCCCCGCAAGGGGATCGATATCGCCACCTTGTGGCCCGCCCGTTCGGAAAGGGCTGCCGCCAGCAGCGCCTGTTCCTCGATCTGCTCCGACAGGAGAACGAGACGCGGACAGGGACGGTCGTCATAAAACTGCGCCAGGAAGGAATTGAGCACTTCGGCGCTGGTCAGCTGCGGATCGGCCTTGGGGAAATAGGCCTGGTTTCCCCAATTCTGTCCGGCGCGGAAGAAGAAGACCTGGATGCAGGACAGCCCGCCCTCGTGATGGATGGCGAATATATCCGCCTCTTCGACGCCGGCCGGATTGATCCCCTGGTGGCTCTGCACATGAGAGAGGCCGGCGAGGCGATCGCGGAAGACAGCGGCGCGCTCGAAGTCGAGGTCTTCCGCGGCCTCGTTCATCGCACGCGCGATCGATTCCTTGACGTTCTGGCTGCGCCCGGAGAGGAAATCCTTGGCCTGCCGCACCAGCTCTCCATAACCCTCGTCACTCACCTCGTGGGTGCAGGGGCCGGAACAGCGCTTGATTTGATAAAGCAGGCAGGGCCGCGTGCGGCTTTCGAAGACGCTGTCGGTGCAAGTGCGCAGCAGGAAGGCGCGTTGCAGCGAATTGATCGTCCGGCCGACGGCGCTCGCCGAGGCAAACGGTCCGAAATAGTCGCCCTTGCGAGCACGCGCCCCGCGATGTTTGTAGAGCGCTGGCGCCCGGCTATCTCCGGTGATCAGAATATAGGGAAAGCTCTTGTCGTCACGCAGCAATACGTTGAAACGTGGCCGCAAGCGCTTGATAAGATTGGCTTCGAGCAGCAGCGCCTCGACTTCGGTGCGGGTCGTGACGAATTCCATATGCACGGTTTCGCGCACCATGCGCGTCAGCCGGTTCGAATGCAGGCGGCCTTGCGCATAATTGCTGACGCGCTTCTTCAGGCTGCGCGCCTTGCCGACATACATGACCTCGCCGTCCTTGTTGAGCATGCGATAGACGCCGGGCGAATTGGGCAGCCGCTTGACGAACTCGCCGATCAGGTCGGCCCCGGTGAGGCCCGTTTCGTCGAGGCCATCGACATGCCAGTCGATCTCGATCCCGAGACGCGCAGGTTCGGCCTCGACGACGATGCCATCGTCGTCATCTTCCGTTCCGTCATAGAGAACGCCGCCATCGGGCAGCTTTCCTCCATTCATTCATTGATCTCCGTGCCGTGCCAAATCAGATGTTGGCCCCCATCCAGGGCGATCATTTGGCCGGTGATCGACTGCGTGTCAAAAAGAAAGCGGATGGTCCGGCCGAATTCGGTGAGCGATGGCCCCTTCTTCAAGGGCAGGCTGTCCACCTGCGCCTGAAAATCCTCCGGCTGCTGGCGCTCCGAAATCAGCGTCGGTCCCGGGCCGATGGCATTGACGCGAACGCGTGGCGCATAGGCCTGCGCCAGCGTCCGGGTCGCCGTCCACAGCGTTGCCTTGGAGAGCGTATAGGAAAAGAAGGTTGGCTTCAGTGCCAGCACCCGCTGGTCGATGATGTTGACGATCAGGCCGGATCGATCCTCGGGGAGCGCCCGGACGAGGGCAGCGCTCAGAATCGCGGGTGCCCGCACATGGACTTCGAAATGCCGGCCAAAACTTTCGGCATCGAAGTCGAAGGCCGTGTCGTCCTCGAAGATCGAGGCATTGTTGACGAGCAGCCCGATCGGCCCCAGTTCGGCCTCGGCACGTGAGATCAGGCTACTGGTCTCGGAAATGTTACCGAGATCCGCTTTCAGCGCGATCGCCTTTTTCCCCTCGGCCCGCAGCGCCGCCGCTACCGCCTCCGCTTCGGCCAAAGAGCCGTTGGCATGCAATGCCACGGCAAATCCATGGGCGGCCAAGTCTTCCGCGATGGCACGACCAAGTCGTTTGGCCGATCCGGTGACGAGAGCGGTCTTCGGGATGCCCGTTTGCATGGGGTCTAACCTTGTTCATCAGGAGTGTTGCGCTGCATATATGGCGCCATCGCGATATTTAAACCGTCCAAAGCAGATTCGTATCCGTCAGTATTCTGCGATTGGCGAGAGTAAAGATCCGGCAGAATTTTAGTTATACTTGTGCTTTCGACGTAAACTATTTGTTATGGTTAACGAATCGTTTGTGTCATTCAAGCAACATCCCAATTATGCCGCCCCTGTGCCACAATGAATTCACATTTCGGCTCTTTCTATTCCTCAATTGACCGCCATTTGTACATTCGGAACGGGCAGGGAATACCCAATAACGTTCTGGCCGCGGTTGGTTCTCAGTGAAGTGCGGCCCGGAACTGACAAGGAGACTAATATGCGTAACCTCAAGATCATCCTTCTGGCATCCGCCACCACTTTCGCCGCTTTCCAGGCCGCCCAGGCTGCGGACGCGATCTACCAGGCACCGGAAGCTCCGCCGATGGCAACCGAAAGCGCTGCTCCGGCCGGTAACTGGTCGGGCGCTTATCTCGGTGGCGCAGCAACCTACGACTTCGGCAAGTTCACCGATTCGACCAATGGCCGTGATGCCAAGGGTCTCGGCGGCTCCGTCTACGGCGGCTACAACATGCAGAACGGTTCGATCGTCTACGGTGCAGAAGCTGACATCAGCTACGCCGGTGAAGATGGCTCGGCTGGCTCTGATGCCGGTACCGGCCTCACGGGCACCCAGGGCGTCAACGGCTCGGTCCGCGGTCGCGTCGGCTACGACCTGAACCCCTTCATGGTCTATGGTACGGCTGGTCTGGCTGTTGCCAACCACGAACTCAAGGGCGGCGGCGACAGCGACGAGAAGCTGGCAGCCGGTTACACGGTCGGCGGCGGTGTCGAGACCTTCGTCACCGACAACGTCACGGCTCGTGTCGAATACCGCTACAGCGATTACCAGAAGCGCGACTTCGACATCAACGGCTCGACCGTATCGCGCGGCTTCGACGACCATTCGGTCAAGGTCGGTATGGGCGTGAAGTTCTGATCCACCGATCAGTAAAGACAAGAAAAGCCGGGCATTGCCCGGCTTTTTTTATTGTGCCGCTTTGAGGCGAAAAATCAGGCCTTGGGGCGCAGCGCCGGGTACGGTTCGAACTGCTTGGCAAACGTTGCCGGCCATTCGGCGAGAGCGGCCCGTCCGTTTTCCCATTCGCCGGGAAAGCGCAGCATCAGATAGCCAAGCGTTGCGGCTAGCGCAAAATGGCCGCCATGCAGCTTCCGGCCGGTCTTCGGCAGGTTCTTGTCCAGGTGATCGAGGCTCCGGTTGATCTTGGCCCATTGCCGGTCGATGACGTCCTGGCTCACCAGTTCCGGCGGCCGGTAACGCCGCTCGTAGACAATCGCCAGCAGGCAATCGCTGATCCCGTCGGCCAGCGCCTCCAGCACGTCTGCCTCGGTGCGCTTGGCCTTGTCCTTCGGATAAAGGCGTTTCTCCGCTGTCCGATGCAGAAAATACATGATCGCGCGACTGTCGAAAATTGCCTTGCCGTCGTCGGTGATCAGCGTTGGGATCTTGCCGAGCGGGTTGTTCTCGACAAGCTCGGCCGGATTGTCGGCCGTGTTGACCCTGATGTCCTCCAGCGCGATGTCCAGATAGCGTGCCGCCATGCGAACCTTGGAGGAATAGGGGGAGGCGGGCGCGAAGAGCAGCTTCATATTGTGTCCTGTGGCTGTCGTTTGCGGATCAGGGCTGGGGCGGGACGGTTAGGTCGGATCGTTTGCAGGAACGTCCGTCCACCTCGGGGCATGCACGGAACCTGAGAGACGTGTCGAGGCAGATCCGCACTTCATCGATTCTCTGCCTATCACAGGTGACCGCCACTGCCGAGCGGGTCAGGCCCGGATTGCTGCGGATAAACGCCTGCTCGACGATGGCAGGCGACGTCTGCATCGGCTGCTGCACCGAGCGGAACTGCGGCGGGATGGTGATTGTCTCATACGCTTCGCGAACGAGTGAAAAGTAGTCCGCCATCGACAGTCCGGAGCAGGACCCGTGTTTGCGCCACTGGTGACCGATCAGCCCCATGCCGGGCATGATGTCCATAATCCCGCGCGCGATCCGATCGGCGACGCGGCTGCCTTCGGCGGTTTCGCAATCCTGGGGGTAGCCACGTTCGTTCTGCGGCCAGAGCCCATGCACCACCCAGCCGAATCTCTTGCCGCTGCCACATTGCGCCGGGTTGTCGGCGCCCGCATCGCTGTCGCAGAAGGTCGGTGACCACGACAGGGAGAGCACGTAGAAGTCGAAACCCTGACCCTGCGGAACTGCGGTACTGTCTCGCTGCGGGGCAGGCGTTGCGGAAATCTCTGGAGAGGGAGCACGGACCGTCTCTGAAGAGGAGACGATGGGTCCTGGGCTGGTCGTGTCACGATCTTCTGCAGGCAACAGGCCGTAAAGTGCGGCCGCCAGCGCCAGCAGCGCAAAGGCAAGAAAACCGGCGTATCGCCCCATCGATTTGCTCCCTCGGGTCCTGCCTATGCCTCGCCGCGCAGCCAGAAGCAGCGGTGTGATGCGTAACGATCCTGCGCCATCAGCCGCTTTAGCTCGGGCAAGACGAGATGCATCTCGTCCTTCAGCGTGAACGGCGGGTTGATGATGACGAGACCAGTGCCGGACAAACCCGTCTGCTCGCGGTCGCTTTTAACATGCAGTTCGGCGCACAGCATCTTCGGGATTTCCAGCGCCTG
>JARXAQ010000305.1 GCA_029865825.1 Rhizobium sp. | reverse complement strand
GCACGACATGCCCCTCGGGCGCGCCGCGCAGAGTCGGATCGGTGGAGAACGAATATTGCGTCTTGGCCATGCACACCGGAAGCGCCCCATAACCCTGCCGTTCCCAGTCGGCGAGTTGCTCGCGCACCGCCTTGTCGGCCGTCACCTCGCCAGCCCGGTAGATCTCGGTCGCCACCCGTTCGATCTTCGACCAGAGCGGCAGCGCATCCGGATAGAGCGTGCGAAACTGGCTCTTGCCATCGGCGATGCGCACGACCGCCTCGGCGAGATCGGTAATGCCGGCAGACCCCTCCGCCCAGTGACGGCAGAGGATCGCCTCGGCGCCGAGGCCGATGGCGACACTGCGCACTGCCTCGATCTCGGCCGTGGTGTCGCCGGAAAAATGGTTGATCGCCACGACCGCCGGCACGCCGAACTTGGCGAGGTTTTCCAGGTGTCGCACAAGATTGACCGATCCGCGCTTAACCGCCTCGACATCCTCGCCCGCCAAGGCATCCTTCGCCACACCGCCGTTCATCTTCAGCGCCCGGATGGTCGCGACCAGCACGACGGCAGACGGTGTCAGCCCCGCCTTGCGACATTTGATGTCGAAGAATTTTTCGGCCCCCAGATCCGCTCCGAAGCCGGCTTCGGTGACGACATAATCGCCGAGCTTCAGGGCCGTCTTCGTGGCGATTACCGAATTGCAGCCATGGGCGATGTTGGCGAAGGGGCCGCCATGGACGAATGCCGGATTGTTTTCCAGCGTCTGCACCAGATTGGGCTGCATTGCTTCCTTGAGCAGAACGGCCATGGCGCCGTCGGCCTTGAGATCCCGTGCAAACACCGGCGTCTTGTCGCGCCGATAGCCGATGATAATGGCGCCCAGCCGCCGTTCCAGGTCTTCGAGATCGGCGGCGAGGCAGAGGATCGCCATGACCTCAGAGGCAACGGTAATGTCGAAGCCGGCCTCGCGCGGAAAGCCGTTCGAGGCGCCGCCGAGCGAAGTGACGATCTGGCGCAGCGCCCGGTCGTTCATATCCATCACCCGTCGCCAGGTAATGCGCCGCGTGTCGATCCCGAGCTCATTGCCCCAGTAGATGTGATTGTCGATCAGCGAAGAGAGCAGGTTGTGCGCCGACGTGATGGCGTGGAAATCGCCGGTGAAGTGGAGATTGATATCCTCCATCGGCACGACCTGGGCAAAGCCACCGCCGGCCGCCCCACCCTTCACCCCGAAGCACGGCCCGAGCGAGGGTTCGCGGATGCAGATGACCGCCTTTTTGCCGATCCGGTTCAGCCCGTCGCCAAGCCCGACGGTCGTCGTTGTCTTGCCTTCGCCGGCAGGCGTCGGGTTGATCGCGGTGACGAGAATGAGCTTGCCATCGGGGCGGTCGGCCAGCGAGGCGATGAAGGGGGCGGAAATCTTCGCCTTGTCATGGCCATAGGGCACGAGGTTCTCGGAGGAGATGCCAAGGCCGGCACCGATTTCCTGGATGGTCCACTTGCGCGCCGCCCGCGCGATCTCGATGTCGGATGGCACTGTCATGCTGTTCCCCCTGGCGTTTGTTTTGTTCGCCAAGATCGGGCGCCGCCGCAGGGCTGGCAAGCGGCAAAGCGAGACTTTTTTGAGGTAGCGCGAGAAGCAGGCCGGATGCAAGGCCGATCGGCACCGGCCCCTGGCATTCTCGTCGATCCGCCGTCGCATTCCCTTCAATCGGAAGGTGTATTACAGTCATCACTGATCCATCAGGGAGGGGAAAACATGCCAACGCAGATCTTCAGCCTGACGACATTCAACCTCTACAATCTCAACGAACCGGACCTGCCGCTCTACAAGAGAAGCAAGCCCTGGACCGAGGACGAATATGCGTTGAAGATGGGTTTCATCGCGCGGCAGTTGCGCGAGATGAAGGCCGATATCTTCGCCTTTCAGGAACTCTGGCACGCCAAGAGCCTGGAGAATGCCTTTGCAACCGCAAAGATGGCCGAAGACTACGACCTGCTCGTGCCCGACGGTCACGCGGGCGACCGGATCGTCTGTGCGGCGGCCGTGCGCAAGGGCCTGCTGGTCGGAGCGCCGACCTGGATCGACCGCTTTCCCGAGGATTTCAACCTGTCGAGCAAGGGCGAGGACCGACAGACGCCGCAGATCGCGGTCAAGGTCGACCGCTTCTCGCGACCCGTGCTCCATCTGAACGTCAAGCCGGTCGCCAAGGCGCCGGAAATCCACATCTATGTCTGCCACTTCAAGTCCAAGGGGCCGACGGAGATCTTTCGCGAACCGTGGTACGAGAAGGATAAACACTCGAAACACGCCGAGGCGGTCGGATCGGCCCTCTCCACCATCCGCCGCACGGCGGAGGCGACGGCCTTGAAGATGATCGTCACCAACAGGATCAAGGCGAGCGACATTCCGGCCATCGTCGTCGGCGATGTCAATGACGGCGACCTGTCCAACACGATCAACATCCTGACCGGACAGCCGCGGTATCTGATGGGCCTCTCGCTCGGCGGCGGCGATGCCGACCTCTATACCGCCCAGACGCTGCAGCAGTATCGCTCGACCCGCGACGTATATTACACGCATATTTTCCAGAACATCCGCGAGTCGCTCGACCAGATCCTCGTCAGCCAGGAATTCTACGACAACAGCCGCAAGCGCCTGTGGGCTTTTGACGGCATGGACATCGCCAATGACCACCTGAACACCGAGGATCACCGGGCCGACGGATCGAACGACCACGGCATTGTCCGCGCCCGTTTCCGCTATGCCCCCGCGCCGAAAGTCAGCGGAGCCGATCCGGCCTAGGGCGGTGGCTCTTGTGCGGCCGCGCGAGACGCCTTATCTGGCGGCAGACGCGCCACCAAAAGAGGATCCCGATGAAGTCGCTGGAACTGCTGATCGAGAAAATCATTCTGTCGAGCCGCTGGCTTCTCGTCGCCTTCTATCTCGGCCTGGCGGCGGCGCTTGCCGTCTATGCGCTCTCCTTCGGTTACAAGCTGGTCAAGGTGGCACAGAATGTCTTCGTCTACGAGGATTTCCAGATGATCCTCGCGATGCTCGGACTGATCGACGCGGCCCTGGTCGCAAGCCTGATCGTCATGGTGATGATCTCCGGCTACGAAAACTTCGTCAGCCGCTTCGACAACGCCAATGACGAGGTCTCCTTCCTCGGCAAGCTTGATTCCGGCAGCCTGAAGATCAAGGTCGCCTCCTCGATCGTCGCCATCTCGTCGATCCACCTGCTGCAGATCTTCCTGAACGCCAATGAATACACCTCCGACAAGCTGATGTGGTTCACCCTGATCCACCTCGCCTTCGTCGCCTCGGCCCTGATGCTGGGTTATCTGGAAGTGCTGATGAACGGCAAGAAGAAGGGTAGCGACCTCGACAAGATCTGAGGGCTCGCTTGCAAAAGCGCAGGAGCGACTGTTCGCTCCGGGAAAACATCCATTCCCCGGAGCCGACGATAAAGGACCATTCAGATACCCTGTCCGCCAGACACTTCGATCCTCTGGGCATTCACCCAGCGATTGCTCTCCGACAAAAGACTGGCGATCATCGGGCCGATGTCCTCAGGCACTCCGACGCGGCCAAGCGCCGTCATATCGGCGAAGAACGCGTTGAACGCCGGCGTGTCACGCACCGCCCCGCCGACGAAATCGGTCTCGATCGCGCCGGGAGCCACCGTATTGACGGCAATCCCCCGCGCGCCCAGCTCCCTTGCCATATAGACCGTCAGCACTTCGACAGCCCCCTTCACCGCCGCGTAGGCCGCCCAACCGGGCGCGGATACGCGTGTCAGACCTGAGGAAAGGTTGACGATGCGGCCACCATCCGCGATCAGCGGCAGCAGCGCCTGGGTGAGGAAGAACACCCCCTTGAAATGCACATTCACCAGTGCGTCGAACTGCGCTTCGGTGGTCTCGGCGATCGGGGCATAGTCGCCATGGCCGGCATTGTTGACCAGATGGTCGAAGCTGTCCCGGTCAAACGTTGCCTGCAAGGCAGCGCGCAATTGCACGGCAAAGCCGGTGAAACTGCTGGCATCACCTGCGTCGAGTGGCAAGCTCACCGCCTTGCGGCCAAGGGCCGTGATCTCTGCAACGACGGCCTCCGCAGCATCGGCACGGCTGTGATAGGTGATGATGACATCGCCGCCGCTGCGGGCAACATTGAGCGCGGTGTTGCGGCCGAGGCCCCGGCTGCCGCCGGTCACGAGGGTGATCTTGGTCATGGGACTACTCCTGTTGTCTGGAGGTGGAGGTGTAGCCTTCAGGCGGGGCGGAGGTCGTTGCCGAAACCGGGGCAATGCTTGCCTATTCCTCCAAACCGGTTCCGCTGCGGCAACAAGTCGGCTAACCTGCCGCCATGACAGACCCTGACCTTCACACCGCCCTGCTCGACGCCGCCCTGAGCCACGCGTCAGACCATCCGCATCCCACAGGCCAGGTGGATGCGGGAATACCGGGCTTGTCCATCGTCCATGCGACCGCCCCAGGAGACCTCGACTGCGCCGTGTCGCGGCCGCTGGTCTGCCTGGTGCTGCAAGGCAGAAAGCAGGTGACCATGGGAACGCGGACCTTCACCTTCGGTGCTGGCGATACACTGCTGATCACCGCGGATGTTCCGACCGTCAGCCAGATCATCGGGGCGAGCGAAACGGAACCCTATGTCTCGCTGGTGCTCGAACTGGACCCCACCGTGATTGCCGAACTCTCTATGCAGATGCGTCAGGTGCCGGTGTCCGCGCCGCCGGTTCGTGTCGATCCGACAGAGACAGACGTTGCCGATGCAGCCCTGCGCTTGATCCAGCTTCTCGACCGGCCCGCCACGGTGCCGGTGCTGCTTTCGCAACGCATCCGGGAGTTTCATTACTGGCTTCTGGCCGGAGAGCACGGCAGCGAAATCCGCCGTCTCGGCTGGCCCGACAGCCACAGCCAGAGGATCGCCCGCACGGTCGCTGCCCTGCGCGCCGACTATGCGAAACCCTTGCGCGTCAACCAGCTGGCAGCGGTCGCCGGCATGAGCCCCTCATCGTTCCACCAGCACTTCCGCGCCGTGACCTCGCTGTCACCGCTGCAGTTCCAGAAGCAGATGCGCCTGATCGAGGCGCGCAGGCGGATGATATCGGAAGGACTGACCGCAAGCAGCGCGGCCTTCGCTGTCGGCTATGAGAGCGCCTCTCACTTCAGTCGCGAATACGGCCGCCTGTTCGGCGTCCCACCGGCCCGCGATGCCGAGACGGTGAGGCAACGCGCCGATGAAGCGATGGCATAACGGAGGAAGAGACGTCGGCGGCTTGCGCCGACGGATCGAAGGATGCCGATGGTATCCTCGCTGCCGACCGCCTCAACCCGGAGAGAGTGAGGCGGCGCTGCACCCGGTTTCGGCTCAGCCTTCGCCGATCGCAATCAGGCTGGCATTGCCGCCGGCGGCGGCCGTGTTCACCGAGATGACCTGCTCGACGGCAAAGCGGCTGAGGTAAGCGGGGCCGCCTGCCTTGAAGCCGGTGCCGG
>JARXAQ010000216.1 GCA_029865825.1 Rhizobium sp. | reverse complement strand
GTGCCCGGCTTCAGGCCGGCATCCTTGATCGCCTGGATGGCGCCGACGGCCATGTCGTCGTTATGGGCGTACATGGCGCAGATGTCCTTGCCGCCATTTTCAGCCTTCAGGAAGCCTTCCATGACTTCCTTGCCCTTTGCGCGGGTGAAGTCACCGGTCTGGCTGCGGGCAATGGTGATGTTCGCCTTGCCGGCAATCGCTTCTTCGAAACCCTTCTTGCGGTTGATCGCAGGCGTCGAACCGACAGTACCCTGCAGTTCAACGACCTTGCACGGCTTGTCGCCAACAGTCGTGGCCAGCCATTCGCCGGCAACGCGACCTTCCTTGACCTGGTCGGATGCGACCGAGGTCAGGTAGAGATCCTGCGGTGCATCGACGCCACGGTCGAGCAGGATGACCGGAATTTCGGCTTCCTTGGCTTCCGTCAGCACGTCTTCCCAGCCGGTCGCGACGACAGGCGCAACGAGAATGGCATTGACGCCCTGCGCGATGAAGCCGCGGATGGCCTTGATCTGGTTTTCCTGCTTCTGCTGTGCATCGGCAAATTTTAGGGTAATGCCACGCTTCTCGGCTTCGAGCTTGGTGACGGAAGTTTCAGCCGCGCGCCAACCGGATTCCGAACCGATCTGCGAAAAACCGACGGTCAGATCTGCAGCCATAGCGGTCGTGCAGCTAAGTGCAATCACACTCGCGCTGAGCACGAGTTTGCGTACAATATTCATGATGTCCTCCCTAAGAAAGACACCGCCTCCACGGTGTCTGTCATTATGCATAGGCAAGAGTCTGCAACCTGTAAAGATCAAAAGTACTATTATATGTTGTGCAGTGCAGCATGAAAAGATGCGACAAATCTTGGCGTCTCTGCCTATGCACTTGCGCGAAAGATACGTCTTATATGCAATGGACTGCGGGCTCGACGGCGGGATCGAAGGCAATGTCGCCCGGCCACCCCCCTAAATGTCGTAATAGCTTGTTAACTACGTTTGTTTATATTTCGGGCTGCACGATGCCTGTGCCTTGGGGGAGCGATTCGAGCTCGGATCTTCACGCAGCAGGACACGACGATGGCAGTGATCACCTTCGCCAACACCAAAGGCGGCGCCGGCAAAACGACCGCAGCCCTTCTTCTCGTGACAGAACTCCTCCATCGCAAATACCGCGTTTGCGTGATCGACGCAGATCCGCAGCGCTGGTTCTCCCGCTGGTACGAAGGTGCAGCCCTCCTTCCCAATTTTACGGTTGAGACCTATGTCTCGACGGCGACGATCCAGAAGACCATCCACGAGCGACGCAGCCAGTGGGACTTCGTCATCATCGACCTGCCCGGCATCCAGTCACCGTTGCTTGCCGCAGCCGTCGGCCTCTCCGACCATGTTCTGGTTCCGATCCAGGGCAGCAGCATGGATGCACAAGGCGGCGCGCAGGTTCTCGACATGCTGCGCTACCTCGACCGCAAGGCAGGCATCCGGATTCCCCATTCCGTGGTTCTGTCCCGCGTCAATCCGATGATCACCACCCGCTCGATGCAAGCCGTAAAGCGCCTGCTGAACGAACAGCAGATCCATGTCCTGGACACACCAATCGCAGAACGCGCGGCCTTCCGGGAAATGTTCGATCTCAGCCGCCCGCTGCGCCGTCTTGAAGCTGGCCAAGGTCAAAGCCTGGAAAAGGCGGTGGCCAATGCGGCAGATTACGCGAGCGACGTGCTCGCGCTGGTAACGTCCGGCACCGCGACGAAGTCTCGGCCACTGTCCGACCGTAGCTTCTCACACCTAGAAACGGCAGCCTGACGGGAATAGCAGGAACAACCTGGAAGGGTATTGATCGAAGAACCGCGCCGCTGTCTTTCGCGGGTCCGCGCTCCTTTTCGCCGTTCAAAAAGCGACAGATTTGTCGCTGCTGCATTTTCGCCTGATACCATCGATAGCCTCCCCGCAACGACGCACGCGATTCACATCAATGTGTTCGGCGACGCACCAAAAGGGACGGCAGAATGACGAAACACCGCAGGCACCACGGCGAAAGTACCATAATCTCGCCGCATTCGGGCCGCGCCGAGGTCTTTGCACAGGCCGAATTTTCACCCATAAGTCCTTCAAGATCCATGTCGCGCAGATGCAAAATGGATCTAATTGAAACAGTTTCAGTATGCCACAGATTGCACGGCGGGTTCAGCACAATCATTCGATTTTCGGACACTTCACCGACAACCTGTTGTTCCGATTTAGAGATCTGTGACGATTGTGATCTGCGACGCACCGCCGCTATGCTGCACAACAACAATTTGCCTAGAATTTTCGCGGCAGCGCAACATCTTGACACCCCCTCCGTTCTCTCTGAACATCGGGGCCAGAGCTAGTGGACGACGGGCCCGATCGGACGGCACCGAATGGTTCGAAGGATTTGTGGCATTGTCGAGAGATTGGAGCTGCAATGGAGAGCACTGGCAAAATAAGGGTTCTGGTGTTGGACGAAAATCCGGTGCTGGTGGATGGTCTGAACTTTCTCGTCAACTCGACGCGCCAACTGTCGGCACTCACCCTCGGCAATCGCGACCAGAGATTGCAGGAGGCAATAAAGCGTTTGGATCCGGACGTGATCGTTGCCGATCCGGTCCACTTGGAACGGACGCTTGAAACCAGCGAGATGCATTTCCAGGAATTGCAGATGCGGGCCAAGCTGATCGCCTATTGCGACATCCGCGATACGCAACCCGGCGAAAGTTACGTCACCCGTGGTTACAGCGGCGTGGTCACCAAGTCGGTCGCCAGCCCTCGACTTTTGCGGGCGATCAAGAGCGTGCATGCCGGAGACGTCGTAATCGACGAATCCGTGCTCGCTCTGCCGGATCGACTCCCGCTGGGCGCAAATCAGGCGCAGCGAAAACTGTCGACAAAGGAAGAGTTCGTGCTGCGTCACGTGGCACTCGGCAAGGCGATGAAGGAGATCGCCGCCGACATCCAGCTCAGCGCCAAGACGGTCGAGACCTACAAATACAGAGCAATAAAAAAACTCGACCTTAGGACGCGCTCAGATATTGTTACGTATGCAATAAGCGTAGGCTGGCTGCAGCACTAATATAGATTATTACTAGTTTGTGACGCCGGAGACGATTGTCTCCGGCTTATTTTTTGTGCGAAAAATTAATATTTAGGCATTTTAAAAATATACACGAAATGTCAGGGAAATTCCTGACAAATCTCCGTTTTTCCTGACTTTGATGCAAGAACAAGACCTGCCAATCCTATGGCCGACATTAACAGATGTTAATCAATGGCGGGTCTCCTCGGGAACCTGTCACCAGGGAAAGAGGCAGCAGATGGCTAGGATCAGCGTTTTTGGAATCGGATATGTCGGCGTGGTGGCGGCCGCCTGCCTTGCAAAGGACGGCCATGAAGTGGTGGCGGTCGACATCGATCCGGCAAAGGTCGACACGATCAATCGCGGCAAGACGCCGATCGTCGAGAAGGGGCTAGAGCCGCTGATCGAAATGACGGTGGCCAGCGGCAAACTGCGCGCCACGCTCGACATCGATGAGGCGATTGCCGCGACAGACCTATCCTTCGTCTGCGTCGGCACCCCGAGCGCACCGGATGGTTCCGTCGGCCTCACCTATGTGGTGAAAGCCTGCGAAGCGATTGGCGCCGCTATCGCCCGCAAGGATGGCTTCCACTCCGTCGTCGTCCGCTCGACGATCGTGCCTGGCACGATGGACAAGGTCTGCATCCCCGCGCTCGAAGCCGCAACCGGCATGATCGCCGGCACGGATTTCGGCGTCGGTTACTATCCGGAATTCCTGCGTGAAAGCACCGCGATCGAGGACTACTACGATCCGGGCCTCATCGTCTTCGGTGCGATCGACACCCAGACCGATGCCATTCTGCACGAGATCAATGCCGGCCTGCCGTGCGTCTGCCACTCGGTCCCGCTCGCAACCGCCGAGATGATCAAATACACCAGCAATTCCTGGCGCGCCGTCAAGGTGACCTTCGCCAACGAGATCGGCAACATCGCCAAGGCCTGCGGTGTAGACGGCCAGCAGGTGATGAAGATCCTGTGCTCGGATCTCAAGGTCAACATCTCCCCCTACTTCATGCGCCCCGGCTTTGCCTTCGGCGGCTCCTGCCTGCCCAAGGACGTGCGTGCGCTTCGTCACCTCGCCAAGGAAGCTCATGTCGAGAGCGCTCTGCTCGACGCGGTTCTCGAGGCGAACGAGGCCCAGATCGACCGCGCCGAAACCATGGTCTCCCAGATGGGTGGTCAGACCGTCGGCATGGTTGGCATCAGCTTCAAGACTGGCACCGACGACCTGCGCGAAAGCCCGCTCGCAAGCCTTGCCTCGCGCCTGATCGCCAAGGGCTATGATCTCAAGATCTACGACCCCTTCGTCCAACAGGCCTATGCCGAGGGCATGAGCGGCGCCGGTCGCGGCAATGACACCTCGATCGACCTGAAGAACCGCCTCGTCGGCGAGCTGGACGACCTGATCGACACCTCGGACGTCATCCTGGTCGGCAACCACTATGCCGAAGCCATGCCGGCGCTGCAGAAGTCGAGCGACACGATCCCGATGGTCGACCTGTTGCGCATCAGCCCAGGCATCCGTTCGTCCGGAACCTACCAGGGCATTTGCTGGTAAGGAGCGCGCAGATGTTGGCCCACGTCATCTATCTCCTCTCCATGACGATCCTGGCGCTCAGCGTGCCGCATCCGACCATGAGCGCGGTCTCGGGCACCCTGATCACCGTCGGTCTCATCGGAGCCTGGCGTTATGCCTGGGCCGGGATCAACCTGGCGCGGGCCGCCTACTTCCTCAAATTCGCCTATCCTCGGCGGCGGCGTCTTGCCGCCGAGGCCTATAATGCCCGCGGCCTGAAGGATCACGCCTATTTCCTGGTGACCACCTACAAGATCGCGCCTGACATCTCGACACGCGTCTACCGCTCCATCTTCGAAGCGGCCTACAATGCAGCCGGCGGGGCAACCATTGTCGCCTCGATCGTCGACGAAGCCGATGCACGCCTCATTCGCCGCGTCATGGAATCGGTCGCCGCCCGCCATCCCGAAAGCACGGCCATGGTCGGTCTGAAGATCGACAAGATCGCCGGCACCGGCAAACGCGATGCGCTCGCCACCTCCCTGCGTTCGATCGCCAAGCTGAACCCCGGTCGCAACGATATCGTCGTCTTTGTCGACGGAGACAGCTGCGTGCCGATCGATGTCGTCGACCGCAGCCTGCCCTTCTTCACCGATCCCGCCGTCGGCGCCGTCACCACCGACGAACTCAGTGACACCCAAGGCGGCCGCTTCTTCCGCGACTGGTTCGACCTGCGTTTCTCCCAGCGTCACGTGATGATGTCGTCGATGTCGCTCAGCGAGCGGGTGCTGACGCTCACCGGCCGCATGTCGATCTTCCGTGCCAGCCTCGCCACCGACCCCGGTTTCGTCGAACTCGTTCGTCACGACTTCATCGATCACTGGCGTCTGGGCCGCGTCAACTTCCTCACCGGCGACGACAAGTCGACTTGGTTCTGGCTGCTGCAGCGCGGCTACAAGATGCTCTATCTGCCGGATCTCTGCACGCTGTCGATTGAAACCCAGCCCTATCCCAGCTTCTTCGGCTCGGCGATCGTGCTGATGACCCGCTGGTTCGGCAACATGCTGCGCACTAATGGCCGCGCACTTGCCCTCCCCGCGTCGCAGATCGGCTATTTCACTTGGTGGTCGGTCTTCGACCAGGCTCTCTCGATCTGGACCACGCTTGCCGGCCCGGCCAGCATCCTGCTCGCTGCCTTCTTTGTCAGCCCGTGGATCCTGCCGATCTATTTCGCCTGGGTCATGTTCACCCGCTACAGCTTCTGCACCGTCATCATGGCGTTCCGTGGCCGCAGCTTCCCCGTCACCTTCCCCTTCCTGCTCTATTTCAGCCAGGTCGGCGGTGCCGTGGTCAAAAGCTTCATCCTCTTCCGCCTCGACCGCCAGAAATGGACCCGCCAGGCCGCTTCCGGCCCTAGCAAGGCGGTTCCCGTCGGCCAGCGCTGGCGCGCCCTCAGCTCCACCTACATGCACTGCCTTGCCCTCGGATGGCTCATCCTCGGCGTGGCCTATGTCGGCAACATTATCTAACGAAGGATCGAGACCATGGACATCGATACGAAAGCCGCCCGCGACACCGCTCCCAAGGCCTTTGCGCAGCAGCCCGGCAATCTCCCCGTCCTCTTGGACAATGGCACCGAGCATCCGAAGACGAACATTCCGTTCGCCGCCATCATTGACGGGCGTCAGTTCAGCGGCCAGGGCATCTCGCTCGTTTCCGCCATCGTCTCGGGCCTTGCCGGACCGGAACTCGAAGGCAAGGAACGCATCGCCGTCCTCCGCTTCGATTTCGACGGCTACACGATCTCCCTGCAGGTCGATGTCCGCATCAGCCGCACCCATACAGAGACCGGCGAACTGCGCCTCGATTTCCTC
>JARXAQ010000330.1 GCA_029865825.1 Rhizobium sp. | reverse complement strand
GGTCTAGTTGGTAGCGACGTCGAACATGCAACCTCGATCGCTCGGCGATTGGTCGGATCATATGGATTGGGCGAGACGCCATTCTTCTTTGCCACGCCGGAGGAACTGGACGACGAACAAATGCCTCCCGTACTTGAGGCTGAGGCGATGAAGATCGTGCGCAAACAGTACGAACGCGTGCTTGGCATCCTCTCCCGTGAGAAGGACCAGCTCATCGCTCTCGCTTCCGAGGCCGTTGCACATGGGAAAGTCATGATCGAAAGAGATGCAGGACTGGCCAGCGAAAACGCAGCGGCGGTCGACTAGGGTCGAGTACAAGAAGACCGTCGCATATCGGCATTTGGGGCGCGTGCTGGTAATGTCGCTGAATCCATAGGTTGGAGGGCTATTCGCTAACAGCCTCGTTAAAACCCCTCTAGTTCTACGGGAGATTAGTCTTACTAATTTATGGTAATCTCTACATGCGGCGAGATTGGGGGGGACTGTCATGAAATATGACGAGTTGATCGCTGACATGCTGCAAGCTGCTTTGAAGCTTGCAAAGGAAAGCAGGTACGAATTCCTATGCTATCTGATCGAAATGGCCGTGCTTCACCTCCGCAAGGATGGACAACAGAAGAGCGGGTGCGAGCCATCGAGCAGCTAGACGAAATTGCGAAGCGCCTGCAGAGCCTGATGGAGGTGGCTGATGACAACGGCCACACTCTGCTTGCCTATCTTATCAACATGGCCGAGGTCGAAGCACGCTGTGTTGCTGACGAACATCGCAAGCATCTCAAAAACTAGCCAGCAAGAGGAAGCAGGATCATGTCTGCTGCCGGAAGCGGCCGTTGCAGTTTGAGCGCTTCCTCCCACGGTGCTGTCATCCAGGTCTCGCGCTCTTCTTCGGTCGTGAGAATGACTGGCATCGCTTTCGGATGGATTGGAGCGACAACTTCGTTCGGTTCACATGTCAAGAAACCGAACAGCTCATGGGTGCCTGGCCGCGGCGTTTTCTGTGAACCGCGGACACCATTCCAGGTCGTCCAGATGCCGGCAAACAAGGCCAGTGGCTTCTCCTCGTTGATCGCGAACCAGCGCTTCGTTTTCTTGGGCTTCGTATCTTCCCATTCGCAAAACGTTGTCCAGGGGACAAGGCAGCGGTGCTCGACACTCCGCCAAGGCTGCCAGTGTCTGGATTCGATATTGCGGATATTGGTGACACCCGTGTCCGGGTTTCCTTTGGTCACAAAACTTGGTGACGGCATTCCCCACGTCAAAGCGGCGAGTTCGCGGCCGCCGGGCGTATTGCGTACGACGGGTGCTGGACGGTCCGGATAGACATCGATCGATGGCTCAAGATTGCCAAGGATATCGTTCGCAACCTTGCTCAGCGCACGCATGGCCTCCTGGTTGGTGCTGATGTTGTAGAGATTGCACATGCCGTCCTCCACTGGCCTCCACCATCCCAGGTGATCGATTTCAGATAGTTCGATCATTTCGCCCCGATGACAAGCACGGAAACGAAGAGCGATGTCGCGGTCGGCGAAGCTGTGCAACAGCCAGGTCGCATCTGCTTCATAGGAAATGAGCCGCGTGTGTCCCACTCCCAACGCACTGGCTTCGTAGATGATCGGCAGTCGTTCCTGAACGCTGCGGCTTTCAGGCCAGGGAATGATGACGTCGTGGGGAAAACGTGCGTTCAGTAGGGTCTTACATAACATTGTTTGCGGCTTGCCATGGCAAGTCTCGTTCGCCCCCCCCGCTAGGGTGAAAGGATTCAATCTTTCGTCGTCGCAAGAGCCGCTCCCCTTCAACGACGAATAGTTGACACTACATAAGGAGAATGAGAACATAAAGCGAACAAAAGAGGTGAAACATGACCACCACAAGCACGAAAGATGTCGTTGCGAATGCTCTTGCTGAGGTTGCCAAGGCGCGGGCTTGGAGGGAGAGAAATGAAGCTGAGAGGCGCCGTACCTTCGGCAGCATGGCTACTCGCCAGTCGGTCTATCTGCTCGCTCGGAAGAAGCCGGAGGAGGAAGAGCCATGCAAGCAGTGACCGCGTGTGTCGAAGAGCAGCCCAACGAGGTCGAAGAAGTTCTCGCGCTGTTCGGCGGAGATGCCCGGGAAGCGCTGCGTGCGGTCCTGAGCGATTGCCATCATTTGCATGAGCAATTGAGGTTGACGACCGGCGCCATGAGCGTCGGTTTCACCAGAGGGTGGCTGCCAAACGAGCGTGCTCAGCAGATGGTGGATCCGTTACCAGTCACGGCGATCGATTAGGGGGCTCTCAAGAGATAGATTGACCTTAGACGCCTAAGGGATCTTCCTCTTCGGACGATCGACCATCCCTCCGCGCAAGTTCTCTCCTAAGTTCGCCGACCAGCGACTCCGAAATCGCAAGGCGCTCTTTTAGAGCACCAATTGTCTTTCGTAGTTCCTCACGCTCACTCACCAGGATATCTATGGATGAGGATAGTGCTCTCGCGGCAGACGGGACGGGATGTGGTTGCTCATCTGCACCCTCCGGAATCCCGTTCAAAACCTCTAGTAGCCGATGTCTGTCCGAAGACGGTTCAATGTCCTGTCCCACGACGACCTCCACAAGAAACGCGTGCTCTCGGCTGCGCTACCAAACTAGCGTTGGAATAACGCAAGCCTCAGAAATATAGTGGAGGCTTAAAAATTGGCAAAATGAAAATAATTCATAGAGTAAGCGCGACGAAAGAATCAGTTTGATCGATTCTATCGACAAGGATTCAAATGTTATTGGCAATTGTTGGCATTCTACATATCAAAAGGAATTCGAGTATATTGCCCCCTGCAAGCATACTACGAGACAGTGTCCTGTTGAGTGGTTTAGCTTCGGCAATCGCCGTGCCTTCCGGAAAGCGCCGGGAATTGGTCAGCTTGCGGCTGGCAGGCTGATGAGCGGATCATCGCTCATTGCTGCTATGGTCTCAAGTGTCATGTAGCGGGATCGTTGAACGACCCACTCGTCATTCTGCTCAAGCAGCAATGCACCGACGAGCCTCACGATGGCATCGTCGTTGGGGAAGATGGCGACAACTTCTGTGCGTCGCTTGATCTCGCCGTTGAGACGTCGATCGGGTTTGTCGAATGAACCTTAGCCCGGTGCTGCCTGGGAAAGGTCATGTAGGCGAGCACGTCCTGCTCGGCGCTATCCATCAGCGTGGCGAGTTTCGGCACCTTCGGCCTGATCTGGGCGGCGACATTGCGCCATTGGGTGCTTGCCGCCTCCGGGGTGTCCTGGGCAATGGTCGTGGCGATGAAGGCGGAGACGACACGCCGTCCGCTCTTCCCGGCATGGGCCAGCGCTTGGGAACGCGCAGCTCGACGGTGTCCGCGCGTGTCTCCCAGTCTCGGTCGCGGTAGCCGTTGCGCTGGGCAAGTCGGAAGCTGTTCTTCTCGCCATAGCCCGCGCCGGTCTTCGCGCTCACTTCCAGCGCGCCATCAGCTTCTCGGCAGCGAAGCCGATCATCTCGCGCAGCAAATCGGCGTCGGCGTTCTTCTCAACGAGTGAGCGCAGGTTCTTCATGTCGTCGGTCATCGGTGGAGTCCCTCGGGTTGGCTCTACCGGAAAACACTGGTGACCACCGCTACGCCGCCCGCTCCCTACAGCACATTGGAGGGCGGGCTCGCGAGCGGCTTCGCTATCACCCAGCTACACCATTCGCCGGGACACGATCGTTGTGTCCCGCTTTGGCCGCTTTGAGCGTCGTTAGGCCACGCCTTCCACCGAAATCACGTAGTCGGCCTGATGGGAAGGAATCTCCCCATCCAAGTAAAATTTGATGTACATGGGGAGCCTCAAACAAAAAGGCCCCTGTGCATCGCTACACAGGGGCCAGGTTGCCGCTAACACGTGGGAGGGGGCACGCAGCGGGATGCCTGTTTGACTGGCCCCGCGTCATTCGCGACGCGGGGTGCTGCCTCAAACCTGAAACAGGGAAAAGGCGAGGCAGCTAACTGGTCGGGGCGGTTTACGCCAGCCCCGTAAGGCGAGACGTAGGATCACCTCCTCTCTGTCAGGAACTCACTGTGCTGCCGCATATCGGCGCAGTAGCCGCATTCGCGCTGGCAGCGCTTGCATTCAAGGTCGCGGGCGTGGTTGGCAGTCATTGGTGGAAAGTCACCAAGCTCCAACTGCTCTTCGATGTCATGGCGGAGGTGTTCCGCCATAGGGTATCGCTGCGGGCGCTCGCGCGCCCGAGTGTCGGGTGAAAGGTTCATTGGGATGTCTCCTGAAAGCTCGTGGCTCACAGGGAGATGTTCGCCCTATTCTGGTCGCCCGTCAAAGTATAATTAGGGGCGTTTCGGGGCGTAGAAGCCTTCCTTGATGTCCAAGTCATTTCGCTTCCGCCATTCCTTGGTGTACATCAAGAAATTCTTGCCGTATTCGGTGAGAGAGTAGACTTTTCGCCCACGCGATGCGCCCCATAATACATTGCCTTCAGGTCCGGCAACGATGCTATTAGTCATTAGTTCGATGAGATATGTGTCTACATCTACTTCGTCAAGATGTGCATTTACTATATCATCCATGCGTTCTTTAAAGTCTTCGACAGAACAGCCTTCTGCAAGCAATGATGCTAGCCAAAAAAACACCTCCAACATCGACTCTTCGGGCTTTGAGTCTTCGTACTGAAAAAAAGCGCCGACGCTTGTGGAGTCCATCTCCTTGATCCGCCACAGTACGTCAGGCGGGATTAGAAGTGGGCCATCCTCACGCATGGCGGATAACTTCTCTTGAAGCCTGCGCTTTTCTTCTGATAGCGCCGCTAATTCATCGAATACTCTAGAGCTCGGGACGGTATCAGCACGAACCCATCCTGTGCGTGGTTTTTGGCGCATAAGCTCGCCCAATGCCATCGCAACTCGTCCAGCCAGGCCGTCAGCGTTTTTCCAGAATTTCACAAGCTTCTGTTGGCAAAGTGCTCGGAAGCTTTCGACCTTTTCCCTCTTTTCGAATTCAACTTTGTCGGAAGGCCATGATTTGCGCGCTACAGGGTCCAGAAGAAAGCCGGCGACAGGAACACCTTGAGCGACGGCGTATTCGTATTCCATCTGCGTATAGCTCTTCCCATCTTGTTCAGATCCATACCGCTCTCCGACAATCACGATGTAATAGTCGCTCTCATCGATGCGCCTCTTGATGTAGTCCCACTGAGTATCATCGCTGGCCTGAAACGCTTCCATGCCTACGGGGATGTGCCCCATGTTCAGAATTGCTTCGATGGCGGCACGCCGCTCGTCTTGTAGGTCAATGAATGTTGAACTTACAAAGACTTGGTATTTCACATCCATCGGGCAGATCCCTCAGCTTGAGCCGAAGCGTAGGATAGTGTGATTGGTGACTGGGGATAACTTTTAGTTGCCGTAATCCACAACCTAGGAATCCAAAAGGGCTGGCTATGGCAGTTGTAGCGGGTAGTTTCAGACGATGAATGGGTTTGAGGGAGGTTAAATTGGCGAAGAAGGTGGATCGCAAGAAGTGCTTTGTCGTTGGGCCCATTGGTGCTGATGATAGCGAAGACCGCATTCACGCGGACTGGCTGCTTGAGATGATCATCCAGCCGGTGTTCGAGGAGCACTTCAAAGACTTTGATGTTACGCGGGCTGACAAGATCTCAGATCCTGGGCGTATCGATGCGCAGGTGATTTCAAGCTTGCTTGATTCCGAGTTGGTAATCGCCGACCTCACCACCCTCAACCCCAACGCCTTCTACGAGATCGGCATCAGGCATACAGTGCAAAGGCCGATCATCCACATGCACCTTGAAGGGGAGCGGATTCCCTTTGATATTGCGTCCTTCCGTTCAATCAAGTTTGATCGGAAGCGGCCTAAGGATCTCATAGCGGCACGCGAGGCACTGAGATTGTCGGTCATGGCAGCCCTCGATGAAGCTCACCAGGTCGATAATCCAGTGACGTTTGCGCGCGGGCGTGTGGAGTTTGATAAAACTGCAACTCCGGCGGAGCGGGTGGTGCAGGAACAGTTGGAAGCGATGATGACAAGGCTCGAAGCTCTTGAGCGTCCGCGTAGCCTTGCTGACCGTATATCCGCGAAGCAGCTTCAAATTCCTCTGGACCGTGCAGCCCGAAGAAAAAGGGCTGTGGGCATCGACATACGACCGGGGGAAGGGCAATCCATCTACTCTGACACAGACATGATTGGGCTGATATCGGATGCCTTGCAGGGGGTGGAATACACCGCAAGTAGTTTCTCAAATGGGGTGTACAGCATCTTCTTGGAGCAAGATCCTGACGATCAAGTTGTGATGGTCGTATTGAACAGGTTGAGAAATCTAGGGTTTATCGCCCACACTGCCCGCTACGCATAAATTGAGTTGCCAGAGTTTATGCAATCCTGCATTGTTTTTGTGGGGCGGTAGCAGGTTCCTGACTACCTGCCGCCCCGCCGATTACTTCGGCAAAGTCAGGCGGCATAAATCAGGGAAAGTCAGGAGATGTGAACTCTCCCATTAAGGGAAGCCCCATCCTATTCAGCGGGGCAATGGTCCGAGCAATTTTGAAAGGCCGAAAGAAGCAGACGCGGCGCGCTGTGAAGCGGCAGCCACTCGAATGGCTTCAACAGGGATTTGACCCTGAATTTGTCGCCCATCCTGAAAATCAACTCTGCCCATACGGTCAACCCGGCGACAGGCTTTGGGTGCGAAAGAGTTGGCAGGCACTGCAAAAGTGGGATGCGCTTGCGCCTCGCCATGTACCAGAAGAAACGGACAAGGTCCGGTATGCTGAGGGCGCAGCCAGAAACTCTCTGTGGGCATGGGGAAAGCTGCGGCCAAGTATCTTCATGCCCCGCTGGGCCTCCCGCATACTACTGGAAATAGTCAGCGTGCGGGTAGAGCGGTTGCAGGATATTTCCGAGCAAGATGCGTTAGCAGAAGGTGTGGCGCGTGACGAAAATTATCCGACCAGCGATGATGCGACCTGCTTCGTGTGCCTCGGCGATGGCGTTCACGCTGCGTTAGGGCAAAACTATGGCGTAACTGAAATAGATTGCCGACACTGCGATACCGCAAAAAAGCGCTTCGGCATTCTGTGGGAGCGTATCAACTGCCCCGAAAGCTGGAACGTGAACCCTTGGGTCTGGGTGGTCGAGTTTAAGCGGTGGAAGGGTAATGGAAAACCCATCCTACTACGCGATTATTCCGGCTAACGTTCGCTACGCCAAAATCACGCCAAACGCCAAATTGCTGTAAGGCGAGATAACAGCTCTCTGCTCCAAATCAGGGGTATGCTGGGCATTTAATGGCTACTTTGCGTCGCTCTATGATGCCAGTCCACGCGCTGTCCAGCGCTGGATTGCGGAGCTTAAAGATGCTGGATTTCTGAGCTTCTGCGGGCATCCCAACAACCCTTCAAATCGGGGTATGAAAATTGCGTCACCCCCAGACAAAATTGTCGTGGGGTCAGACGAAAGTGTCGCGTCTAACCCAGACAAAAATGTCACCCAGAATAATACAAGAGAGAATAATACCAAGAATACCCCCCCCATACCCCCCAAGGGGGCAGGGGATTGGGAATCAGATTCTCTCTTCATGAAACTCTGCGAAGCCTACGCCACCCACAACGCCTCTCGGGTCGATTTCGGGAAGGCTTGGGAGGTGTGGACGCAACAAGGGCTTGCGGAGCACGCTGACGCCCTGCTGGCGGCTCTGGGTGAGTTTGCGAAGCTGGACCAGTGGCGGAAGGAAGGGGGTAAGTTTATTCCCCGCCTGAGCAAGTGGCTGGCCGAGGGCTCGTGGCGGTCACACAGCAAAATTTCCAAGGTCGTGACTGAGGAAGAGCTGGCCGCTCGGGCAAAGGTCGTCAAAGCCGGTCAGGATGCCTGGGCGCGAATGGAAACCGCCAAGCGGATGGGCCTGGGAGCCTGAGCCGGACGATGTGAAGGCTTTCAAGCTTTGGCAGGCCTTTTCGGATTAGAGGGCGTTTCTCTCCTTGAGAGCCATGATTGCTTTTTGCTCGACCTCTTCCCTATTGCGGAAAAACTTGCGCCTCTCTCCCTCTGACCAAAAAGCATAGCGACCAGTGCCGTAATCGCGCCCAACCGAGAGAATGGGTTTGGTGATAGATTGTGAACCCGAAAAAGACCTTACGGAGAAATACAGAGTATGAACATTGTCTTTGAATTCGTGGGTGACGGGCTCCAGAGACAGACCCCATGAAACGCTGCTTCCGTCCCGATACAGTTCTTTGGATTTGAAATTAGCCTGCACAAAGGAGACAAGCTCCGCAAATTCGCTCCGCACTTGCTGTTCATTGTCAGCAAACGATTTCAGGGCGTCATTAGCAAGTTGGCTTATTCGATCTGACATTAGGCTCCCCATATGCTGCGTCAAACTATGCCCGGTGAAGCACTTTGCCATGCGAAAAGCTGAAAACAAGTAGCAAATGCCTGAGAAAACGATTGAGCAATCAGGCGTCTAACTTAGTGCGTGAAAAGCCAGCTAAGGCCCAATATATAGCCGATCCGAGCGCCAGAATGAGAAGGGGTACGCCTACGGCAAACGCGACCAGACCAGAAACCTTGTCCCATGGCGCTGCAGATTTAAGCGTGGCTCCAGTGGCCTTGTAGGTCGCTTCAAGAAGCTTTTCGTCAGACACTTCTCCGAACACGTCAAATAGCTCTCGTAAGCGATCGATTTTGTACCAGCAGCGGTCTTTAGGGTCCGCATAGAGGTCGCCCGGCTCTAGCTGATAGTCTGTGTTCAAGGTGCCTTTGGCATCTTCGCAAAAGAGCGGCACCATGCGGATCTCGCCGCTGTCTCGGATAAACGCGGCCCGCTTGAACTCACGCTCGACATCGTTCCAACCCAGCAGCGCAACAGCAAGTACGAACATTGCCGAGCAAACTACCCATACCCGAAACAGCCCGCGCTTTACGTTCATCGTCTTCCCCGTCCTCTACCAGTCCATCGTTATGCTAGCCGCGGCATTGATCAAGTGAGGTCGAGCTTGACTGCGTGTTCAGGTTGAGAATATCGACGCATGCTGATTGCGAGAAAAGGTTGTGTCCGTGGACGAGAAGCTTTGGAAGATAAACTATTCGGAAATCCCCAAATTTCCTTGCCCACGATGCAATGATGGGCGCCTCAGAATAAAGAAGGATGAGCAGTTTCTAACGTACGAACCGAATTGGGTAACCGATGAGCTTGATGAGGCAAGCCTCCGCGGAGAGATGTCTGTAGGCAAGTTTGCGGGGCTTTTGAGGTGTGAGGAGACTGAATGCGATGAGGCCGTAGCAATCTGCGGAGAGTACAGTGTCTCGCATGAACAGGTGTTCCGCAATCGCTACGATGAGTTCGACGTAGAGTCCAAATGGGTCTATACCATTTCGCGGTTGAGCCCCATGCCCCGCATAGTCAAGATTCCTGATGGCTTGTCTGAGGAGTGCGTTGAGCAAATTCAAGGCGCGTGCGAGCTATTCTTTGTGGACTTGGGTGCCTGCGCTAATAAGTTGAGGGTAGCGACCGAAAAGCTGTTGGATCACTTGCAGGTTCCAAATCAAAGATCCCTCGCGGATCGAATAAATGATTTCGAGAAAAAACAGCCAGGCCATAAACCTATATTTGATGCGCTTCGCCATGTAGGCAATGTGGGGAGCCATGAGGGAAAGTCAGACTTCGAGTACGTGATCGATTGCTTTAGCTTGATGGAGTTTGCGCTCGAAGAACTAGTTGAGAAGCGTAGCGCAAAAATTGCAGCAACGGCTGGCAAGATTGTAGCCTCCAAAGGCAAGCCGACACCTTGACTCCGTGGTGAACAAAAATAGAACATCCGGCCATGAACAAACGCAAAGGCCAGATGTCTCAGGCGACGATAAGTAGGCTGTGGCCGCATCAGGTGGCCATTCTTGGTGATGACTACCGAGGGCCACTGAAGCCGGACATTGACGCCTTCTGCAAGCCGTATCCGCACAGCGGGGCGCCGTGGCAACTGCACCACGATGGCCGGTCCTACCTCGTGAAATGCTTTCCCGAAAAATCGATCGCCGATGAGTTCATCGCTCGCTTCGGTGGCGAGCGGTTCGATCCACGGGAAAGGGGCAAGGGCAAGTTGTGGTTTGAGTGGCGGAAAGGTAGCGTCAGTCAACGGCAATGACAGGGGGCGCGAATGTGGTCGGTTAGCTGGGGCGCAAAATACTATAGGCTAACGGAATTTCCGTGTCCCAGTTGCAAGAGCACTGTCGCTTTCGAAAAAGAGTCGCTGGTCAAACGAGAAAACTTGCGTTCACGTAATGCGCACAGTTCTGAAGACTGGACTCCGTATGATGTGGACATAAGGTTTTCTTGCATGCTGGTGTGTAAGAATCCCAGGTGCGGGGAAATTGTAGCCGTATCGGGCTACATCGATGTGCAGGAAGAACTTTTCTACGGAGAAGACGAAACAACCATGGAGTTCATGGAATACTTCCGGCCGTTGTCGATGTATCCCGCGCCTCCCGTAATTCCTGTCTCGCCAAACCTTAGTCGCAGATGTCAGGGAGATCTCCGTACTGCCTTTTCTCTCCTCTGGGTGGACACCGCAGCTTGTGCCAACCGTCAGAGGGTGATGGTTGAGCACATGTTGGATCAGCTTCAGATCCCACGGCGAATTGCAGGAAAGCCGCCCGGACTTAACAGCCGAATCGAAAAGCTGAGCGAAGAGCATCCGCGCTATGGTGGGATACTTGACGCGCTAAAGGAGGTCGGGAACGCCGGAAGCCACGATGGGGCCGTAAGTTTCGACGATGTTGTCCAGTGTTTCAAGTTGATTGAACATGTCGTCACAGCTCTGATCGATAAGCCTGATGAGAAGGCTGAACAGGCAGCGCTAGAGCTGAAAGAGAGATACCGACGCAAACGGTCCAGCGACAAAATCAAAGAAAACCAGGGCGGGCAAAACGCTCCCGATTCTCCGGCAAGTTCGCCACCATCCGTTTCAAGCGGCGGTGATTGAACGGCACCGAGCGTGCTGGCCTGATGGTAGTAATTTGAAAGGCAGGCGGTGAGCCTGTCCATGGACTAAAACGGATAGTCATCTTCCAAGGGTGGCTCGGAGCGTGATTCTCGCGTGACGGAGTCGTTTTGGTTCTTGGTGTAAGTTGACGAACTGGCTTGATCCTTGTCGTTTTCTTTAAGGCTGATGCTTAAGAACGGCCCTTTTTTGCCTTGCTTCTCCCAAATGGAAATCCGGTACTTCCCGCCTTTCACCATCAGGTCACCCCGCCAATCAGCACCTCGCGTCGACCGTCGGTGTTGACGCCCACTGCGATGATAATCGCGACAGAGACGATGCGTCCGCGGCGACGAACCTTCAGATAGGTGGCATCGATCCAGAGGTATGGCCACTCGCCCTCGATGGGACGTTCGAGGAAAGCCTTCACCTTCTCGTCGATCTCCTCGCAGAACCGGGATGCCTGGCTTTTGGAGATGCCGCTCATGCCCATGGCCTTTACAAGGTCATCGACGGATCGGGTCGAAACCCTGAATATAGGCTTCCTGAATGACCGCCGTCAGAGCCTTCTCGGCCATCCGGCGTGGTTCAAGAAAGCTCGGGAAGTAGCTGCTGGTGCGAAGCTT
>JARXAQ010000124.1 GCA_029865825.1 Rhizobium sp. | reverse complement strand
GCGATGATGGCACCACCGACGACGAGGGGGAAGAAATCAACCCCGCCCGGCCAGCCGAGAACGGGAACTGTCGCCGTCCATGTGCCGGCAGCGAGCAGAATGCCGTAATAGCTCATGGCGATGCCGAAGAGGACGATGAGGCCGAGGCTCACGAGATCCATAAGTCTCTGGATGGCGGGTGAGGCGCCGTGCCGGACGAAGTCCAGCCCCAGATGAACGCTTTCACGCACGCCGACCGCCGAGCCGAGCAGGATGAACCACGACATCAGCTGCAGCGAGAGTGGTTCCGACCAGCTCGGGGTGTCGTTGAGCACATAGCGCCCGAAGATCTGCCAGCCGATGATCAAGGTCATGGCAACCAGGCCGACACCGGAAATGTAGAGACAAAACTGGCTGAGACGCCCGAGTGCTGGCCTGATGGCGCGCATGACGTTGAGCATGATGGTGACCCTCCCTGTCCGTCCCGAACCGGACGCAAACCTGCACTGCGAGGCGGCGGGCGAGGCCATGCGCATCGCCCGCCATGGTGGCTCACTTGACGGCGCGGACGCGCTCCACCAGATCCTTCATCTTCGGATCGGTGATGAACTTGTCATAGACCGGCTGCATGGCGGCGGCGAATTCGGCCTTGTCGACCTTGATGATGTTGGCGCCGGACGCGCGGATCTTTTCTTCCGAGGCTTTTTCGCGGGCTACCCACAATTCCCGCATCTTGCCGACCGATTCCTTGGCCGCTTCGCGAACGACTGTCTGGTCTTCCGGCGACAGCTTGTCCCAGCTCATCTTTGAGATGACGAGGATCTCAGGTGTCAGCGAGTGGTCGGTCAGAGTATAGTTCTTCGCGACTTCGAAGTGACGCGAGGATTCATAAGAAGGCCAGTTGTTCTCGGCTGCATCGACCACGCCGGTTTCGAGCGAGGAATAGACTTCTCCGAAGGGCATGGGGGTCGGGTTGGCGCCAAAGGCCTCCATCATCGCGATCCAGAGATCGGACTGCTGGACGCGGACCTTCAGGCCCTTCAAGTCGGCTAATTTCTCGATCGGCTTGTTGGTCGAGTAGAATGAGCGGGCACCGCTGTCGTAGAAGGCCAGACCGATCAGGCCGTGCGGTTCGAATGCGGCCAGCACCTCGTCGCCGATCTCACCATCGACCACCTTGTGCATGTGTTCGGTGTCGCGGAACAGGAAGGGCAGGCCGAGCACGACCGTTTCCGGCACGAGATTGTTGAACGGCGCACTGTTGACGCGGTTCATGTCGATGACGCCGAAGCGCGTCTGTTCGATTGTGTCCTTCTCGGCACCGAGAGTGGCGTTATTCATCACCTCGATCTTGATGCGGCCATCGGTCTTCTGCGAAACGAGGTCACCCATGAACTTGACCGCATCGACGGTCGGGTAGCCATCGGGGTGGATATCAGCGGAGCGCAGGGTGATTTCCTGGGCGAAGGCGGCGCCGGCGCCGAGCGTGAGGCCCATTGCGAGGCTGAGCATTGCTGCAGTTTTCATTGGTCTTCCTCCTCTTTGATTGTCCGCCGAAACCTCCCGTTTCGGCGGGTCGTCCCATCCGGCTATGTCGCCTCGAGTGGCCTCAGGCCGAAAAGTTCCTCTGGATTGTCGACGAGTGCGCGTTTGCGGGCCGCGTCATCGGCCAGCCAGCTGAGAACCGTGTCCGTCAGCTGCGCGTCATCGGGATAGTCGGCCTGCATTCGGGCGAGGTTGTGCGGCCAGTTTGAACCCCAGACGATCCGCTCCGGCGCGTGAGCCACAAGCAACCGCGCGACCGCGCCCACATCGGTATAGTCGGGAGCCCCTGACTTCGACGACTCATAGGCGCCGGCAAACTTGAACCAGCAATGTCCGCCATCGATCAACCGCCTTGTCGCCGCGACCTGTGGGCCTTCCGGTGTGACGCCACAGAAGAACTTGCCGTGATGGTCGAGCACCCAGCGCGACCGGATCTTCGACAGCTTGGTCTCGTGGTCGAGAATATTGCTGCCGTCGAACTGCACGGCGACCATCCAGCCGCGGGCATAGGCAATGGCATCGATCTCTTCGAGCTTGTCGAGACCTGCGGCTCCACCGGGCAGATCCATGACCCTGACCCCGACCACGCGTGCTCCAGCGAGGGCATCCAGTTCAGCCTCGGTGGTTCTGGCGTCAACGCTTGCGATGCCGTGGGCAATCTGGCCGAAGGCCTCAAGGCAAGCGATGAGATTGGCATTGTCAAACTGGTGGGCATTGCCTTGCGTGACGATTACGCGGTCGATGCCAATCCAGTCCATGAACTGGCGATACTGATCCGGCGTCGGCAGATCGCCGACGGGCAGGCCTGGTCCACCTTCTACCGAGGGAAAGCCCGGGAGATAGGCATGCATCTGCGTGTCTACAGTGCCTTTGGGCAGCGTGATCTTCGGTTTATTGCCGGTTAGCGGGCGAACGAGGGTCATGCGTCCTCCCGCATCTTGAACTCGGTCAATGCATCGCGGTTGATTTCGATGCCCAGCCCCGCGCCGTTTGGAATGGCAACGACCCCGTTCTCATGTTCAATCGGCGTTTTGATTACCGCCTGGCGGAAGGGATTGTCGGTACGGTCGAATTCCAGGATCGGTTCGATCGGGTTGACCCGGACCGGATCCGGCACCATGGCCGCGATGAACTGCAGGGCGGCAGCGATGTGGACGGCGGTGCCCCAAACATGCGGCACGACGCGAATGCCATGGAGTGCTGCAAGATCGGCCACGCGCTTGGCTTCCGTGAATCCGCCGACGCCGGCGAGATCCGGCTGGATGATATCGATACAGCGGGTTTCGATCGGCTCCTTCATACCCCAGCGACTCTGCCAGGTCTCACCGGCGGCAACCGGGACCGGCTGCTTGGCGCGCACTTCGCGATAGGCTGCGAGCTGTTCGGGCACGACCGGCTCCTCCAGCCAGTCGACGCCGTAAACGGCGGCGCGCCGCCCGAATTCGATGGCTTCGAGCACGCCATAGCCATGATTGGCATCGGCCATCAGCCGCATGTCCGGTCCGGCAGCTTCGCGCGCTGCCCGGATCACCGCGAGGTCTTCTTCGATCCCAAAGCCGACCTTGATCTTAGAGGCGTGGAAACCCTGGCTGCGGTACAGGGCGATATCGTGGGCATTGTCCTCGACGCGGTCGACGCCATCGCGCTTGAAGCTGCCGGTCGCATAGGCCCTGACACTTTCTCGGAAGCGACCGCCGAGCAAGGTGGAGACGGGTACACCGAAATGTTTGCCCTTGATGTCCCAGAGCGCGATGTCGATACCGGAGAGTGCTGTCAGCGTCAGGCCGCGCTGGCCCTGGTCGCGAAGCGCATTGTAGAGGACTGCCCAGATCTTTTCCGTTTCCAGCGGATCCATACCGATCAGCCAGGTCTTGTAGGCGGCAACAACGGCAGCGTTGGGTCGGGCGGGGCCGAGGCATTCGCCCCAGCCGGTCAGGCCGTTGTCGCAGATGATCTCGACCAGCACATGAGCGCGCCGGTCAAAGCGCATCGAAGCGCTCTGGAAGGGCACATCGAGCTTGTGCTCGAGCAGATGGGTGCGGACCTCGGCGATCTTCATGGGTTTTAGCGCTTCCAGGGTTCGATCAGACGGGCGAGCATGTCTTCTTCCTCACGCGTCAAATCGTCGAGCGGCGGGCGGACCTTCCCGGCAGCAAAGCCCTGCAGGCGCACGCCGGCCTTCACGGCAGAGACCGCGTAGCCTTTGCGGCGCGCGCGGATCGCCATGAAGGGATAGAAGAAGTCCCGCAGGATCTTTTCGCAGCGGGTCCGTTCACCAGCCCGAAGCGCGTGATAGAATTCTACGGCCAAACCCGGCACGAAATTGAAGACAGCGGAAGAATAGGTGGTGAAGCCGGCGCCAAGATAGGCTTCGGCGAAGAGTTCGGCCGTCGGCATACCGCCGAGATAGGTCAGGCGGTCGCCGAGCGTGGCGGTGATCTGGCGGATCAGGCCAATCTCGCCCGTGCCATCCTTGAAACCAACGAGATTGGGACAGTCGTCGCAGAGGCGCTGCAGGGTCTCGACCCCGAGGACCGAATTGTCGCGGTTGTAAACCATGACGCCGATCCCGACCGACTGGCAGATCTGTTTGACATGGCGATACATGCCTTCCTGGGGGGCATCGATCAGGTAATGGGGAAGAAGCAGGATACCATCGGCGCCGGCCTTTTCGACCGAGCGTGCAATTTCGACAGCGACTTCCGTGCCATAACCGCAGCCGGATACGATCGCCGTCTTGCCGGCGGCTTCCTTGGCAGAAGCAACGATGCGCGGCACTTCGGACGGCGCAAGCGAGAAGAACTCTCCCGTACCACCGGCGGCAAACAGCACCGGCGCATCGAAACCCGACAACCATTCGACATGACGCTGATAGCTGTTTGGCTCGAATTTCCCCTCGTCATCGAAATGCGTGACAGGGAAGGAGAGAAGGCCGGCGCCGAGCGCGGCCTTGATGTCTTGCGGCGTCATGTATGAATGTCCTCTCTTGGCCTCCTCTGGCTAAGTTGTCATACATATTCTGTGGGAATCTGTCAAATGTTATCGTACAGGTTGGCGCTGTTCTCGCAGGAGCGCGCGGTAGCGGGCCTGGCTTCCCCGCAGGTGCCGACGCATGGCCTCGCGGGCAAGATCTTCGTCGCCCGCAGAGATCGCCTCGACGATCTCGGCATGTTCGCCATCGATCAGGTGCAGATAGGCAGATTGGTCGTCTTCGTTTTCCTCTCCCCGCAACGCCGCGCGCGGAATGACATTTTTGCCGATCATGGCGAGAAACTCGCGAAACCGCGGATTGTTGGTCGCCTCGGCAATAGCGACATGCAGGGAAAAATCGGCTTCCGTCGTCGATTTTCCTGCCTCCAGACAGGCGCGAATCGCATAGTGGCGCTCGATGATCACCTCTTCCTGCGCCGGCGAGCGACGCAGTGCTGCAAGCCCTGCCGCCTCGACCTCCACGGCGGTGCGCAACTCGAGAAGCTCTATCGTCGAGGAGACCCGGGCAGGATCGACGCTGCCGATCAGGAGCGGAGCCGGGGCGGGATCTGAAGGCTTCAGCACGAAGACGCCGGCCCCCTGACGTGCTTCGACCAGACGATCGGCACGCAACGACGCAATGGCTTCTCGCACGACCGTTCGGGAAACCCCGTGCGCCTCCGAAAGCTGAGCCTCACTGGGCAGTTTGCTACCGGGGAGATACTGGCCGGCGCCAATCGCCTTGCGAAGCTCGTCGCCGAGTTTCTGCACCAGCGTGCCCGATCCGGTCTCCTGTCTCGCCTGAAGTGCCATACCCAGTTCCCACGCCTGTAATTGTCTGAGCCATGCATAGACTCGTATGCCAAATTTGCAAAGAGACCGCCGGTCGCTTGTGTCGTTGTTGACCATGTTCATCCTACCTGTATGATAAGTTCAAATCAATTCTGCGGAGGATGGCGGGTGAAGCGACTATTGGTGACAGGGGCAGCCGGCGGTTTGGGCAGCGCGATGCGCGGTCGGCTGGAGGGCATGGCGGAGATCGTTCGGCTCTCGGATATCGTCGACCTGGGCGAACTTGCGCCGCATGAAGAAGGCGTCCTCTGTGATCTGGCTGACCGCGCGGCCGTCGACCGCCTCGTCGAAGGCTGCGACGGCATTGTTCATCTTGGCGGCATCTCGGTCGAAGACAAGTTCTCCAAGATCCTCAACGCCAATCTCCTCGGTCTTTACAATCTCTATGAGGCGTCCCGCGCCAACGGCATGCCGCGCATTCTCTTTGCCAGTTCCAATCACACGATCGGCTTTTACCATCAGGACGAGTATCTGGATCATGAAGCGCCGCTGCGGCCTGATGGGCTCTACGGCGTGTCGAAATGTTTCGGCGAAGCCTTGGCGCGCATGTACTTCGAGAAATTCGGCCAGGAAACGGCGCTGGTGCGCATCGGCAGCTGCATGGAAAGACCGAAGAACCACCGCATGCTCTCCACCTGGATGAGTTATGACGACTTCCTCTCCATGATTGAGTGCATTTTCCGCGCCCCGCGTCTCGGTTGCCCTGTCATCTGGGGCTGCTCGGACAATGATACGCGCTGGTGGGATAATTCCCACGTCTCCTATCTTGGCTGGCACCCGAAGGACAATGCAGAGCGGTTTCGCGCCGAGATCGACGCGAGCGTGCCGAAGCCCGCTTCCGACGATGCCGTCGCCATATACCAGGGCGGGCCGTTCGTGCGCGATCCTATCTTTATCGAGGGCTGAGCGCATATCCATGGCTGGTGGCACACCCGTGTCTCTATAGTTTGGCTACTCCTGAAGCGACTCAAGCCTTACTTCCCACATCCGCCGCCAAAGCCGCTGAGCCGCCGATATCGAGCTGTTTTGAGGGGTAGGGTGGCTCTTGGCCTTCGGGCCCCGCCTTGATTAAAATTTGATTAAATTACCGAAATTAATAGCTTTTTAGCTTCGAGAATTAACTGTTCTTTCAATAATGGTCTGTGAATGCATAACCGGCTATGCCTGTAGGGTTAAGAAACCGTTGCACTGTGCCCCGGGCCGCGATTTAACTGCGGTCAACTTGTTAAGGGGTAAGTTACCATGTCCATCGAAGATCCGCGCCTGTCCAGCTTTGACAACAATGCTTCCGCTGACGATTTCGATTCTGCGGTCGAGCAGCATCTGGGATATGTTTCTGACGAAACCCGCAGCGTCGAGGTGGCTCAGGCCACCACGCCGGATGTGAACCCGGACGCTCCCAAGACGGACCGCCTGCCGGCCGAGACTGCGGCGGCGACGATCCCCACCGAAGTGGTTCCCGACCAGAACAACGTCGTGGCCCTGCCGGTCGGCGTTTCGATCGATGACATCCGCCTCGAAGGCGGCAACCTCATCCTCGTCCAGGCCGACGGCACCGAAATCGTCGTCGTCGGCGGTGCGGTCAACATCCCGACCTTCGTCATCGGCGAAGTCGAGTTGCCGCAGCAGGCCCTCTTCGCCGCACTCGAAGGCAACAACATCAACGTCGCGGCCGGACCTGATGGTTCGTTCTCCGCATCGACGGGCTCGCCGAGCAATGGCGGCGACTTCAACGACGATCCGATCGGCGGTGGCCCGGAACAGTTCGCTCTCGCCGATCTGCTCGGTGACACGAATTTCGGCGACGGCCTGCTGAATGGCCAGCGTCTGGGCGACGACGGCGAGCCGACGATCCTGGAGCCTCTTGCGGCATCATTCATCTACGACGAAGAAGTCGTGACCGATAACGTTCTGAACGATCGCATCATCACCGGTACCCTGCCTTTCGAGGCCGGCCCGGACTTCGGCTCGATTTCCGGCGTCACCTTTACCGGTGCGACCGATGTCGACGAAGGCGACGGTTTGAAAATTCTCACCGGTTTCACCTCGGGTGGCCGCGCAATTACCGTCACCAGCTTCGCGGCCCCGACCGACGGCGCCGATCTGGACTTCCTGGCGCTTGAAGGCCGTGACTCCGAAGGCAACCTCGTCTTCACGCTCACGATCACCGACCGCACCACCGGCGACTTCACCTTTGAACTGGTTGGTAAGCTCGAACATCCGGACGCCGGCGCCAATGGCAGCCAGGACGATCTCGACGACCTGCTGCGTCTCGGCTTCCAGTATACCGTGACCGATCTCGATGGCGATTTCGTCACGGGCACCTTCAACATCGACGTTCAGGATGATGCACCGACCTTCGGCGCCGCGGCCAATGGCGCGGTGGACGAAGACGATCTCTACAATGGCAACGGAAACAATGTGGGCGAAGGCGATATTGCCTTTCCTCCGTCCAAGGATGTTTTCGAGAAGGTTGTTGCCTTCGAAGCGGCCGGCCCCCAGACGTCAGGCTCCCTCGGGATCAACTGGGGTGCAGACAATGGCAATGCCGGTGGCAATGCGGGCCTCACCGGCACTATCAACGATCGCGGCGTAGCATTTACGAGCGCAACCATTGCTGCGCTCGAAGGTCGCCAGCCTGCTCTAACATCAGACGGTGTCGCGCTGACGTATGTGCTGTCTGAGGATGGCACCACCCTCTACGCCTACAAGCAGTTCTCGGGCGAACCAGAAGCTGCGAGATTTGCTGTGCTCGAGGAAGGCGGCGATTTGCCGATAGCATTGCCATTCGATGGCGAGCTGGTCTTCTCCGTATCCGTCTCCGATATTGCCGCGAATGGCACCTATGAGTTCCAGCTGGTCGGCAATCTCGATCATCCTGATGCAACGAGGGAAGACGACCTCGCTATCGAATTCGTCTTTACCGCGCAGGACGGCGATGGCGACACTGCCTCGTCGAGCTTTATCGTCACCGTCAACGATGACAGCCCGGAGATCAGCTTCGATCCGAAGCCGGTAACGCTGCGCGTCGACGAAGACGACATCCAGACTGCGACCTCTGTAGGCACCATGCCGAATGACGGCAACGTTCCAGACGGCTCCTACACCGGCACCCCGGGCGTCAACACCGGCGGTCCGGCGAACGCCACGTCGATGTTTGACCTGTACAATCTCGTCAATGTCGGCGCTGACCAGAACCTCAGCTTCTCGTTCGTATCGGCCGCTGAAGTGCGGTCCTATCTGGAAGGTCTTGGGCTGAAGTCGAATGGCTTGCCGCTGGGCTTCGACCTGAGCGAAACCGGCACGATCACCGGTTTTGTCAACAGCCAGGCGCCCGGCCAGGCCGTACCCGGCCAGGTTTATGACGTCGAAGCTGATCGTCTGGTATTCAAGTTCGAGCTGAATGAAGACGGTACCGTATCGTTCTCACTTTTTGATCAGCTCGATCATGCAAAGCCGAGCGATGGTCTGTCCTCTGATCAGAACACCCTGACGATCGACTTTGGCGCCGTGTTGCAGGCGACCGACAACGATGACGACAGCGTCAAGCTGACTGGTCTGGTGAAGGTCGACGTAACGGACGACGTCCCGGTTATTGCGACCAATGCAAAGGCGATCACCGTAAAGGTCGACGAAGACGACATTCAGACGATCACTTCGGCCGGCAACGCGTCGAATGACGGCAATGCGCCTGACGGCTCCTTCACCGGCACGCCCGGCGTCAACAGCGGTGGTCCTGCCAACGCGACCTCGACGGTGAACCTGTCGAGCCTTGTCAATGTCGGCGCAGACGAAAGCGTCAGCTTCTCGCTGATCTCGACGTCCGCCATGCGGACTTACCTCCAGGGCCTCAATCTTAAGTCCAACGGCCTTCCGCTTGGCTTCGACCTCAGCGAAACCGGCACGATCATTGGCTTCGTCAACAGCCAGGCCCCGGGCCAGGCCGTACCCGGCACCATCTATGACGAAGGCGACGACCGCCTCGTGTTCGAATTCACGCTGAATTCGAACGGCACGGTCTCGTTCTCGCTGTCTGATCAGCTGGATCACACGGCTCCGGCAGTTGCGGGCACTGCGGTCGAGAACACGCTGACGATCGACTTCGGCGCAGTTCTGCAGGCGACCGACAAGGACGGCGACAGTGTCAAGCTGACGAACCTGGTCAAGGTCGACGTAACGGACGACGTTCCGGTTATTGCGACCAATGCAGCGGCGATCACCGTAAAGGTCGACGAAGACGACATTCAGACGAGCACTTCGGTCGGCAACGCGTCGAATGACGGCAATGTTCCTGACGGCTCGTACACCGGCACACCCGGCGTAAACACCGGTGGTCCTGCCAACGCGACCTCGACGGTGAACCTGTCGAGCTTGGTCACGGTCGGCGCGGACGAGAGCGTCCGCTTCTCGCTGATCTCGACGACCGCCATGCGGACCTATCTCGAAGGCCTGAACCTGAAGTCGAACGGCTCTCCGCTGGGCTTCGATCTTCGCACCGACGGTACGATCATCG
>JARXAQ010000109.1 GCA_029865825.1 Rhizobium sp. | reverse complement strand
AGCCGTAACCTGGCCCTTGGAGGCGAGGTCGGCGATCAGGCCGGGCTGCGGCAGGATCGCGACGTTCGGCGGGCTGCCGGCCTGGGTGTCGATGACGATCTGCTGCTCGTAGTTTTCAGAGGACGAATACTGGACGTCGATGCCGGTCGCATCTTCGAAATAGGCAAAGATGCTTTCGAACAGAACCTGGTCTTCGCCACGCCAGGGGCCGAAGATGGTCAGGGTCTGGCCCTTCAAGGCGCTGTTGGCGGCTTTGTATTCCTCAAAGCTCGCCCAGTTGAACTTCGCATCCTCACCCGGCTTGAATTTCAGGTCCGCAGCGGCTGTAGAGCCGGCGACCAGCGCGGCAGCCGCCACGGTCATCAGAAACAGTTTCTTCATGTGATTTACCTCCCATCACATCGGACCGCCAAATGTCCTTCGATCAGCGCTCTTTTTCAAAGCGCTTTGGCGACTATTTCATCCCATTGGGTTCCATCCTGAGTCAAGCGCTTTTGTCGACTTGCTGAAAATCCCTACAATATGCCGCAATGCAGCATGCAGATGCCTTGAATTCGTTCAGATTTCCTCTTGTGAAGCCGAGGCGGCCTGGGCCATAGTCGAAGCGCTTTGGGATGCGATGACGGGAGGTCGCGTCCTGTGCACGGGAGAGGAATTGCCACGGTGAATCTCAAGGAACTGTCTCAGCTGCTCGGGCTGTCGCAAACAACGATCAGCCGCGCGCTCAACGGCTATCCGGAAGTGAGCGAGGATACGCGCCAGCGCGTGCTGCAGGCCGCCAAGGAGACGGGCTATCGCCCGAACCGCGCGGCGCAGCGCCTGGCCACCGGGAAGGCCGGCTCGATCGGCCTGATCATGCCCATCTCGCCCGATCACAGCTCCGACATGCATTTCGCCGAATTCCAGAGCGGGCTGGCGGAGGCCGCGATCGCCCGGGACTTTCATTTCGTCATCATGCCGGCCAAGGCGAGCCAGGAGGAGGAGGCGATCCGCTGGCTGGTCGCAAGCGGCAGCGTCGACGGCTACTACCTTGCCTATGTGCGCGAGAAGGACCCGCGCATCGCCATGGCCCAGTCACTCTCGCTGCCCTTCATCGTGCATGGGCGATCCTACGGGCTTGATGCGGACTATCCGTATCTCGACGTCGACACCGAGGGCGCCTTTTACGACGCGACCCGCTTCCTGATGCAATTGGGGCACAAGCGGATTGCCCTTCTCAACGGACCGGCCGAGCTCGATTTCGCCTTCCGACGGAAACTCGGCGCCGAAAAGGCATTGGCGGAGGCCGCCCTTACGCTCAACCCGGACCATGTGCGCCACACGTTCATGGGCGACGAACAGGGCTATCACGGGATGAAGCAGATCCTTGCGCATCGGGAGCGGCCGACGGCCGTTCTTTGTGCCAGCACCGTTCTGGCACTCGGTGCCGTCCGGGCCATGAACGAAGCGGGGCTGAAGCTGGGACGAGACATGTCGCTGATTGCCCATGACGACGAGCTACCGCTGCTGAAGCCGGAGAATTTTTCGACACCGCTGACGACGACACGGTCGTCGCTTCGGGCTGCGGGCCGGCGCGTCGGTGAGCGGCTGATCGCCATGATCGGCGGGGCATCCCCTGCCCTGCCGATGCAGGAATTGTGGAAAGTCGAGCTGGTCGTGCGCGCCTCAACCGGACCGGTTCCGCCCGGCACCTGACACGGCGCAGGCGGCGGCCCCCGTCAGAACTTCGGCGCGGTTTCGCCCGCCCGGCGATAGGCGGCAATCACGGTATTTGCCATCAGCATGGCGATGGTCATCGGGCCGACCCCACCCGGAACCGGAGAGATGGCGGCGGCCACCGGCTTGCATTCCGCAAAGGCCACATCGCCAACAAGGCGGAACTTGCCCTCACCGCGCTCCGGCGCATCGATGCGGTTGATGCCGACGTCGATGACAGTGGCACCGGGCTTCACCCAGTCCGCCTTGACCATTTCGGGACGACCGACGGCGGCCACCAGGATATCGGCCTGACGGGCGAGCGCGGGCAGATCGCGGCTTCGCGAATGGCCGATGGTGACCGTGGCATTGGCGGCGAGCAGCAGTTGCGCCATGGGTTTGCCGAACAGGTTGGAGCGGCCGATGACCAGCGCGTTCAGACCCGAGAGGTCCTTGCCGTGAATCTGGCGCACCAGGATCATGGCGCCGGCCGGCGTGCACGAGACAAGGCCGGTGTCCATGTCACCGGTTGCGAGCTTGCCGGCATTGACGACGTGGAGGCCGTCGACATCCTTTTCCGGCAGGATCGACTGGATCACCGGGTCGCTGTCGAGGTGTTTGGGAAGCGGGAGCTGGACGAGGATGCCGTCGATATCAGGGTCGGCATTGAGCGAGGCAACGAGCGCCATCAGCGCGTCCTGCGCGGTGTCTTCTGGTAGCGTATGCTGGACGGAGTTGAAGCCACACTGCTTGGCCATGCGGCTTTTGGCGCCGACATAGGCGTGGCTTGCCGGGTCGTTGCCGACGATCACGACCGCGAGACCCGGACGGCGATGTCCGAGCGTTTCGAGCGTCACCGCTGCAGACCCTACCGATTCGACCACCGAGGCGGCCGCCGCCTTTCCATCAATCACCGTCGTCACTGTGCTTGTTCCCCGTCTCAGACTACCGGCAAGCTATCGTCCCAACAGACGTCGCGTTTGCCTGTCCCCGTCCTATGCTGTCAAATTGCGGCAATTTGCAAGGGTGCAGGACACGGCAATGGAGATACGAAAACGCCGAGCGTCACTCTGGCAGTGAAGCTCGGCGGGTAAAGTGCGGTCTGAAACTCGGCTTGCTATCAATGCCCCGATGCGGGCTTTTCTTCGATCTTTTCGCCTTCAACGACCTTTGTCGCTTCCATCGGGCCGGGCGCGCCATCTGCTGACTTGCGGGCGGCATCCTTCGAGACATAGTCGAGCTGCTCGATCATCACCTGGTCCACCATGCCCTCACCGAGCCTGACATTCATCTCGGTCTTGATCTTCTCGCGGAAGGCCAGGACGTCGAAGGCCCCGACATTCGCGATGTCGACCATCTTGTTGCCGACCAGCAGCGTGAAGAGTTCGTCGGTCATCATCTCGGTGACGGGCGGAGCCTGGGTCTTGACCTTTTCCTTGTCCATCATGAAGGAGATGCGGGTCAGGAAGTAACCCTGGACATCGCCGCCTGCCAGAACCGGAATGGTGATCGGCTCACCGCGCACCAGTTCGAGCGGCGGCTTCTGGGCCTCATCTCCACTCGGCCCGGCCGGCGCCGTGGCGAGGTAGATCGAGCCGTAGACCGCACCCAGCGTCACGATGCAAACCCAAAGTCCGATGCCGAGAATCTTGCCCATCAGAACTCGCTGAACTGGAACTGTTCCTGGGAATAAGTGCCGTCGCCATCCGCATCCCGCATGGCGTTCTTCAACAGATCGGCCACGGCGCGGACGGCGGCGAGATGGGCCTCGACCCGACGGGCATTGATGGCGAGCTTTTCCTTCAGCACATGCAGCTGCTCGACATAATTGACGGCGAATTCGCGCGGATCGGTATCACGGAACAGCATCGTAAGTTCATAGAGGCAACGACTCTTGTGGGCGTTCGATACCTTGAAGTCGAATTCCGGATCCTTGCCGATCCGTTCGTTCTCGTTGTCGATGATGCGCTCCAGGCGGCTGAGAACCGTCTTGACCCGATATTCGCTCGAAACAACTTCCATGAAATTTTACCTTGTTTTTGCTTTTTAAGGATTCTGGCTTTCGGCACTCGTCGCCAAAGTCCGGCGCTCAAGCTCGGTGACCCAGCTGAGTGCCTGGCTACGGTCGGCTTCATCGGTCTTGGCGTTCACCATGTCGTCGCCGCGTGTGCGCTGCAGCGCTTCGCTATACATCTGCTTGGCAATGCCTACGCCACCGGATTCGGAGAGCACGGAGCCGATCTGCTCGGCCATCATGCTCTTCCACATCTCGCCGGCATTGCCCTTGCCATAGACTTCCTCGCTGTCGCTCGGGAGCATGGTCTGGACGAAATTCGTCAGGTAGACAGCCTCGAAATCGCGATAGACTTTCGGGACCTTGCCATCCTCGTCCTTGTGCTCGGCGGTCGCCTCAATGCGCGCGGCATTGGGCGTGCGGTTGAGAATGTCGACGGTCGCACCGAAGCCCTCGCCCTTTTCCCCCAGACTGTTGGCGAGAAAATTGGCACGGTTGGTCTTCATCAGCTCCTGTGCAGCAGCGACTTGCGACGGATCAGCCGCGCGGACAACGTCCAGCACGAGATCGCTCGGGGTTGAAATGGCCACGATGACATCCTCGATGTTTGTTCGTGGCGACTATCACTCTCCAAGCTTGCTGGAGGCTGGTGTGGCAAAGCGGATGTCGATCAGATCATAGATCGCATCGTCGTCCGATTGCCGCTCCTCAAGTGCGCGGGCTTCCTTGCGGTTTTCTTCGAGCCGATCACCCTTGGCGCGTTCGCGCAACAACTTCATTTCCTGGACCTGCTGGAGACCGTGCAACTGCCTGTCGGTGTTGGACAGACGGTCGAACCGATCGGCATAGTTCTGCGCGAAGAGTCTGTGGACGGGTTCGAGAGACCCGATGGCTTCCATCACCATTTCCATGGATTGCGCGTTCTCCTCGATCCGCTGCGCGGTTACACCGAGGTCGGTTTCGGCCATGCGCTCCATGTGCCGCTGAACGGCGACGAGGCGTTTGAGCTTGTCGGATTTCTTCTGGGACGCCATCGATCCATAGCCCTTAGAAGTTGAAGATCATCGGGAAATAGCGCCCGAACTGCATGACCAGGGCCGCAATGGTGAAGTACACCAGCACGAGACCACCAATGAGAAGATAGGGCGTGGAGATGTAGAAAATCGGAACCTGCGGCGCCAATTTGTTGACCAGACCGACGGCGAAGTTGAACATCAGGCCAAAAATCAGGAAAGGGCTCGCCAACCGCAGCATCAGAACAAAGGTCTGGGACAGCGTGTCGGTGAGCGTGATCAGCATCTTCTGACTGTCCGGCATGCCGCCGAGCGGCATGACCGTGTAGGACTCCACCAGCGCCTTGAAGACGATGTGATGGAAATCGAGCAGGAACAGGACGAGAAGGCCGGAAAAGCTGAGCAAGTTGGTCAGCTGGGTTTCGCTCGTGTCTTCCAAAACGTCACCGGCACCGGGTGAACTCAGGCCAATCGACATGGAGATGGCGGTGCCCGCAAATTGCAGCCCCAGCACATAGAAGCGCGGCACCAGGCCATACATCAGACCGATCATCAATTCGGCCATCAGGACCGGAATGAGCGGAGCCCCGCCGCCGGAAACACGCGGATAGATGCTGTCGAAGAGCAAGGGGGCCATCGCCATCGACACCGCAACGGCGAGGAAGAGCCGGGTGGTGGCGGAGATCCGGGCCGACGAAAATCCCGGCAGGGTCATGAAGCAGGCGCCAATGCGGCAGAAAACCGCAAACAGCACCAGAACAGTCCCCTGCGGGTCAGAAATCATGAAATGGAGCCCAGGATCTTGATCTCGATGCCCTTGGCAAGTTCGACATGGGAGAGGACCGGCAAGGTGGCAAAGAGTCGTTCGATGATCATACGGACATAGGAGCGCGTTTCGGGCGAAGTGACAAGCACGAAGGGCAGTCCACGGTCCAAGAATTCACGGATTACGCGGCTCGCCTGTTCGGAGAATTCTTCGAGATTGCGCGGATCGATGTCGAATTCGACGATTTCACCCTTCGCGTCGCGCTTCAGCGCCTGGTGGAAGACGAGATCCCACTTGGAGCCCAGACGCAGGACGCGCAGGACACCGTTGTCGGTCAGGTCGCCGCAGAGCTGCTGGGCCATGCGAACCCGCACATGTTCGACGATCTGCTCGGTCTTGCGGACATGCGGTGCGAGTTCGGCGACGGCTTCGAGGATCAGATGCAGGTTGCGGATCGAGACGCGCTCGGCCAGAAGAAGCTTGAGCACCGCCTGCAGGCCCGAATAGGACATGTGCGACGAGCAGATTTCGTCGGCGAGCTTCTTATATTCCGGGTCGAGGCGATCGATCAGGATCTTTACGTCCTTGTAGGACAAGAGCTGTGGCAGGTTGTTTCGGATGACCTCGCTGACATGGGTCAAGACGACGGAGACGTTGTCGATCGGGTGGAAGCCCTCGCGCTTCAGTTCCTCGGTGAAGGTTTCGAGGACCGAGACGGCCGGCATGCCGAAAGCGGGCTCGCGGATCTCGTCACCCGGGACATTGGGCTTGCGGCCGGACCCGGTGACAACGAGGACTTCGCCGACGCGCAGGCTGTTCGACGCGATGGTCGTGCCGTGAATGCGGATCTGGTAGGACTTTTCCGGAATGCCGATATCGTCGGTGACCTTGATCTCCGGCACGACAAAACCATACTGGCTGGCGAATTTCTTGCGCATCTTGCCGACGCGGAAGGCGAGTTCCTGGTGCGCCCCGAGCAGGCGGGTGGAGACCAGCTTGCCGAGCGCCAGTTCGATTTCCGCAGTCTTCAGAACCGACTTGACCGAGTCCTTTTCGGCTTCCTTGCTCTGGATGACCTTCTTTTCTTCCTGGTCGCGCTTGAGCTTGTTCTCGGCTTCGACCTGGCGGGGGATGAACCATGCGCCGAAGGCCATCATGCCCCCGAGCGCCATGAAGGGAATGAACGGGAGGCCCGGAACCAAGGACAGTGCACACATCAGCGCGGCTGCAACGGAGAGCGCGCGGGGATAACCGCTCAGCTGGTTGACGACGGCCTGGTCTGTCGAACCCGGCGTGCCGCCGCGCGACACGAGAAGGCCGGCTGCGAGCGAAACGATCAGGGCCGGAACCTGGGAGACGATACCGTCGCCGACGGAGAGCTTGACGAAGACGTCGGCTGCTTCGCCGATTTCCATGCCATGGCGGAAGTAGCCGATGATGATGCCGCCGAAGACGTTGATGGCGGTGATGATGAGACCGGCGATCGCATCGCCGCGGACGAACTTAGACGCACCGTCCATGGCACCGAAGAACGAGCTTTCCTGCTCCAGTTCCTGGCGGCGATGCTGGGCTTCGCGTTCATCGATGATGCCGGCAGACAGGTCGGCGTCGATCGACATCTGCTTGCCGGGAATGGCATCGAGCGTGAAGCGCGCGCCGACTTCAGCGATACGCGTCGCGCCCTTGGTGATGACGATGAAGTTGACCGTGATCAGGATCATGAAGACGATCAGACCGATGACGAAGTCGCCGCCCATGACCAGGGTCGAGAAGCCGGCGATCACGCCGCCGGCCGCATCATGCCCTTCGTGGCCATGTGACAGGATCACGCGTGTCGTCGCAATGTTGAGCGACAGGCGGATCATGGTGGCGATCAGCAGAATGGTCGGAAAGGACGAGAAATCGAGCGGCCGCTGGATCCACAGCGAGACCATCAGGATCAGAACCGAGAAGGCGATCGAGAAGGCGAGGCCCATATCGATGAGGAAGGGCGGTATCGGCAGGAAGAGAATGCAGAGGATGAGAACGATGCCAAGCGCAAAGCCAATGTCGCGCCCGTTGGGACTGACTTTCGGGATCACGAGTGCAGGGGATTGCGCCATGTCTGTTCCATCTCTTCATGAGAAGTCGGCCGGAGGGTCATGTCCCCGGCAGTCTGCAGACAAGGAGTAGCGGCCGAAGCTTGCGCGAGGATGGCAGGTCTCCCGCCGTCAGAAGCCGGATTGGACCCGCGAGAAGACCAGATTGGCAAAGAGGGAAATTTGTCCGCCAACGAAGGGGGCAGAAATGCCGATGGTGATCATGATGGCGAGGATCTTCGGGACGAAGGTCAGCGTCATTTCCTGGACCTGGGTCAGGGCCTGGATCAAGGCGATCACCACGCCCACGATCATACCAGCCGCGACTGCCGGCCCCGAGGCGACCAGAATGGTCCAGATCGCCGATTGCATGATGTCGAGCGCATCAGCTTCGTTCATGACGGTATCCTTCCGGAGTGGCGAATCATGCCCTCCACTCCGAAAGGCCTAGCATGTCAGGTGCCGGTCGTCGTCTCCGTTGTCGGCTTGGTGCCGACACGGACGCCTACGGTGATCGGGATTTCCTTGCCGTCGGTCGTCGTCGCCACCATCGTGTCGCTATAGACGCGGACGGACGCAATGACACCCGTGGTCTTTTCATCGGCGCTGGTGATCGTCTTGCCGATATAGTTCGAGGCATTGGTCAGGGCGTTGCCGGTGATCAGCGTCTCGAGATTGGAGTTGGTCTGGATCGTCTGCTCCACCTGCGAGAAGGTTGCCAACTGGGCGATCTGTTCGGTTGCGTCCATCGGATCGGTCGGATCCTGATTCTTCATCTGCGCGATGAGGAGTTGCAGGAAGTTGTCGTAATCCAAGGACGCACTGGCGGATGCCGATGCCGCAGCCGTGTTTGTGGATTTCGTAGCTGCAGCCGACGTCGCGCCGGTGACCGGATCTACCGCCATGGAGCGATCTCCTTACGGATCTGTTCGATCGTGGCCGGCGCCATTTCCTGATTGTTGAGGATCTTGTCCTCGATCGGGTACAGCATGCGGATGGCCTTCAGCGCATCAAAGGCGCGACCGGACGACACCATGCCGTCGATGCGCTTGAGCTCTGCGAGGATTTCCTCGTTTTCGAAGCAGGAGAGCAACATGATGACTGATTTGCGGAACATGGCCATCGACTGGTCCTTGCCCTCGGGATTGATCAGCATCATCTGCGCGATAAAATACAGCTGCCGCAGCGGGGTTGTTGCCTGCTCGGGCTGGAGCACGTGGTTTTCGAGGAGGAAGGTCACATCGTTGAGAAACTCGAGAGCAACCTTGCGGTCGACGCGAAGAACCGCTCCGTTGATGAAAATACGTTCGCCCGACTTGAGCGAGATGCGCAAAGTGCTCTTCATTTAAGTCCATCCCTGATGATGGTTGTCACGTCGATGATGCCCTGGAAATTCACCGATTGGCGCTTCCGGATCCGGTCGCACTCCTTCAGTATCCAAATGGCTATGGAGATCAGATTGGCGCGGATGTCATCGGCCAGCTGATTTTCCGGGTTTTGTAGATCCTCGATCAAGCGGACCCAGACCCGGCGGGTATAATAGATCGCCTCGATCGCATCTCGGCCATAGCCGGCGCTGTCACGCGCGGAGCTTAAAAGCTGGATGCATCGGTCAAGGGCCTGGCGTTCGCGCTCCTTCGCGTCGGCAACGCCATCTTCCATGATTTCGGCGTATGAGAACTGGTACATTCAGTTGCCCTTCAGTTTCATTTCACCCTTTGCTCATCAAAGGTAGTTGACAAGTGACAGCGCCTGGATCTTCGACGTCAGCGTGTAGGATGCTTCCACCATGGACAGCAAACTGTTAACGCGGGTCGAAGCTTCGTACGCATCGACTTCAATTTTGCTCGACAGGCTCGTCTCGATAATGTCCACCTGGATCTGCAAGGAGGCGTCGGCCTTCTCGATCCGGTTCTCGGATAGTCCGAGTGCGGAGCGCGTCTTGTTGATGCCGGTGATGGCCTTGCCGGTATAACCGATCGCCGCATCGACGGCGGCAGATACAGCACCTGCCGGTGCGCCGATCTGCGTCAATTCCTGCGTGATTACCGATGCCAGCGCGAAATAACGGAAGCCCTCCTCGTTGGCGGAGGCGGAACTGTTGACCGTCTCGGACTGGGTGATGCGGCTCGTCATCACGGCGTCGGTGGCGCCCGACCAATCCGTGGTCCAGTCGGCGCCGGAAAACATCGGCTCCAGCGTGGACGCGATGAAATCCTCCATACTCGGAGCAACGCCCTTGGCGACAATCGTCGCCGTGCTTGCGGTGTCGGTGGGGGCAAAGCCGAAATAACCCGTGAAGGCCGCATCGAAGGCGAGCTTGGCATCCGAGGTCGCGGTGTACTCGGCCAGCGGCTGCACGTCGGTGTTGATGCCGGCGAAGAGGAACTCGCCATTCGCCGACTGGTTGGCCATGCTGATCATCGTGGAAAGCGAGTTCTGCACGGTCATGACCGTGGTGTCGATAGAATCGCTGTTCGACGCACCCGCGATGGTGATCAACGCCGTGTTCATTTCTTCGGCGGCCGTGGCTATCTGCTTCAACGCCTCCTGGGAGGCGGAGAGCCGCTGGGTGGCGATCGAATTGTTGCTGATCATCGAGGTCAGCCGCAGGCTCTCGCGGTTGAGGTCGACAACCGTCGAGGTCTTGCTGCCCAGCTCTGCCCCAACATCGGCGAAGTAACCGGTGCTGACTTCCTGCTGCGCCTTGAGCAATTCGGTCTGAGCCTGACGAATCGTCAGCCGCATCGAAGTCTGGGTAGAGAGATTGGATACGCTGGACGTCGACATTTGGGATTACCCCGCCATTTCGATAACGGCACTCAACATCTCGTCAACTGTGCTCACGAGCTTGGCTGCGGCCTTGTAAGACTGCTCTACATCGAGCAGCAGCGATAGTTCCTCGTCGAGGCTGACGGCCGTCTTGGAAGAATAAGTCTGGAAGGTGCGCTCGAACAGCGCGGTCTTGTTTTCGTCTGCGGTTGTCGCATTGGCCCGCAACTCCTC
>JARXAQ010000323.1 GCA_029865825.1 Rhizobium sp. | reverse complement strand
GCACGGATTCGGTGGAACGGAAGGACAGAGGCAGTCGAACCGAATTGAAGGATTGTCCGCTCTGCGAGACGGCCGTCTGTGTCAGCTTCGCCTCTGCAGAAAACTGCTCCGGTCGTGCGCCCTGGAAGGAGTAGATCGACTGCTTTTCATCGCCCACGGCGAAAAACGTGCGGATGCCGACTTTTGCGCTCGCCCCGCTGAAGAAGTCCTCGCGCAGAGAGCGGATCACATCCCACTGGACGGGACTGGTGTCCTGCGCTTCATCCACCAGGATGTGGTCGATGCCCTGATCCAGCTTGTAGTGTACCCAGGGGCCGACGTCGCTGCGGGTGAGCAGCTGCGCGGTACGAACGATCAGATCCTCAAAATCGAGCTGCGAGCGCCGCTTCTTCAGCTCCTCGTAGTCGGCATCCAGCCTGAGGCCCAGGGTCATCGCCGCCTTCGTCGCCTCGTACATTCGGAAGATCCGCAGCCGGTCGCGTTTGGCAATGACGTGTTCGCGGGCGGCGATGACGGCATCCTTGAGTTCTGGCGCGAGCTTCGTCATCGCCGCTGCAATCAGCGAGCTGTCGGCCTTGGGGCTCTCGCTGCTTGTCAGAAATGCGCTGTCGATCAGGCTGGCGCGCGCCAGTGGATCGGTTTCGACCATGGCGCGTTCCAGGATCTCGGCAACGGTTCGGACCTTCTCTCCGCCCTTTTCCAGCGCAAGCCGGATATAGTGGGCAAAACTCGGGCCAGTAAGGCCTGCGAGCGGCCAATAGTCTTCCGCCCGGGAAAGCTCTGTCTCCGTCGGGGAAATGCCGAAGCGCTGCCGAAGGGCAGGCTCCAATCCCCCAAGTCTGTCGGCCACACGCCTGAACTCGCGGATGGCATGGCGATTGGCCACGATATCGCCGATCAGGGTTTCCAGGCCGCTTTCGTCGGCAATGCCCAAGACCCTGGAAAAAGCATCGGCCAGCGCCGAGTCGTTTTCCGTAGATGTCGCGGTCAACAGCGACCGTCTGGCCTCCGAGAGTACGGTGACTGCAGCACGGTCGTCGAGCACGTTGAAATGCCCGGCGACATTGGCCTCCAGCGGGAATTGATGCAGAAGCGCCTCGCAGAAAGCATGGATGGTCTGGATCTTCAATCCACCGGGCGTTTCCAGCGCCTTGGCGAAAAGCCGTCTGGCGGCCGCGAGTGTCACGCGGTCCGGCTGTCTCTGCTCGATCTTGGCGATCCGTTTGGATAGCTCCGCGTCATCGAGCGTCGCCCATTCGGCCAAGCGCTGAAAGACGCGGTTCGACATTTCCGAGGCTGCAGCCTTGGTATAGGTGAGGCAGAGGATCGAGGAGGGGCGGGCGCCGGCCAACAGCAGACGGATGACCCGCTGCGTCAAAACATGCGTCTTGCCGGATCCGGCATTGGCGGACACCCAGGCCGATTGGCCGGGATGGGATGCGAGCGATTGCTTCTGAGAGGTCCAGTCCAGCCAGACGGCGGGATCACTGCTGCTCGGTAGCGTGTCGATATCGAGACCGCTCTCAGTCATCGGCGTTCACCTCCTCGGTATCGGCCGTGGACCATTCGGCGACGCGGGCAAGGTGATCATACTCCCCGCCATAACTGTTCTGTTCGGCCGGAATGAGCCGCGAAACGTAACCGCGCTCGCCGCTGTGCAATGCGGCGAGGAAACGCCCGAGCTCATCCACAGCCTGCTGTGCAAGATCGGCTGCCGATTTCTTGTTGTCGCCGCGCCCGTTCAGTTCGTTGTTCACCTGATCTACGATGAACCGCTCTCCAGGCCTCAGGCGCACATAGATCAAGTTGTCCGGTCGCACCTGTCCGGCGGGTTTGAATGCACCCTGCATCAGGGCGGCGGCTTCGAGTGCCAGCTGCGGGTCGAGCAGGCTGCGGGCCTGCGCGACGCTTGGCGCTAGCCCCGTCTTGTAATCGATGATGTCGGCATTGCCGCCGCCCTTGAGATCGATCCGGTCGGCGATCCCGCTGATCGTGATGCCGACGGGTTCGAGCACCACGGTCCCCCGCACTTCCGTCAGGATACGGCGCAGCTCCGGCCGCCTCAGACGCTCCCATTGGATGAATTCTGCCGCCACGGCATAGAACCGCTGCCGCCAGACGATATCGAGATGCAGCGGCAGGGCAGCATTTAAGAACTCTTCGTCTGTGATCCTGCAGAGGATGTCGACGGCATCGAAGCGCAGAGGGTCGTGATCTTCGCGCACGAACCGATCAACGATGCGATGATAGAGCGTGCCGCGCTCCGCGGCTCCTGGGTCCTGGTTGAATGGTTCAACGGCATCGAGCCGCAGGATGCGCCTTGCATAAGTGGCATAGGGATCGCGCCGAAAACGTCCGACTTCCGAAAAGCTGAAGGAGCGGGGCTGAAGTTCGATCCGCGGCCGGGGCGAGGGGCGCTGAGCCGGCGCCTGGCTGTCGCCCTGGTCGATGAGATCGGCATAACGGCGAAAAACCTGGCCCCTCCGCTTCATCGCCGCTTCCAGTTGGGGTCCGCCGAGTGCCGTCAAACGCTGCAGCCAGCGCGAAGCGACCGTCGGCGCAGATCCCTGCCGGAGCGCACGGGTAAACATAAGCTTGCGCGTGCCGCAGGCCATCTGGAAGTCGTGTGCCACCTGTCCCGTCTGCCGCTCGGGCGGTTCCAGCCCGATATCGGTCTTCATCATGCGCGACAGAAACGGATTGTTCTTGGTCTGGCTCGGCCAACTGCCCTCGTTCATGCCGCCGATTACCATCATGTCGACGTTCTGCAGCCTTGCTTCCAGCGTACCGAAGATGAAGACGCGCGGATGGCGCATCGCTCTCGGCTTCACCGCCTGGCCGGCCATCAGGGCGGTCAGAATGTCCACCCATTGCGCCCCGTCGGCCTCGATCTGCCCATCCGCCTCCAGCACCTGACCCAGCAGCTGCGCAAGCGTCTCGCCGCCCTCGTTTCCCCAGAGCCCGGCGAGGTCCTGCCGGTCGTCGATACAAACAGCCTCAAGAACGCGCCCCGTCCTTTCTGCCCACTCCGTCAGGGTAAATTGCCGGGTGAGCGATGAGCCATCGGCTGATCGCACAACGGCGGAGACCAGCGGCTCCACGGCAGCGGTGACGTTTCGAGACAGAATCCGGGCAAGTTCGATGTCCTCAGCCGGGACGGAGAGCCGCCACTGTGGCTTGTGACGATCCGCCAGGTGATCGACCAGCCCCTGTTCGAAAAGCGTTTCCATCTCGGCAAGGTCGAGTGAGCGGATGCCGCCGCGCAGGGCGATGACTTCCAGCGCGTCTGCGGCCCTCCGCATGTCCTCTTCCGAGAGGCCGAATCGGGCCAGCGGATGCTTGATCAGGGAGACGATCGGCACAGGATCGCCGGGCCTCAGACAGGCTTCGGCTGCGATCTGCGTCAGCATGGCAGCCAGTGTGCCGGTCAGCGGCGTACCCGCCGAATCGTCGGCTTCGATGCCGAAGCGGGCGAGTTCCGACATCACGCGGCGGGCAAGGGCGCGATCGGGTGTGATCAGGGCGACGCGACTGTCCGGCGAATCGGCCGTCTCTTCCAGCGCGAGCCGAAGCGCAATTGCGATGGCGGTGGCTTCCTCGCGCTCATTGGCCGCTTCGATCAGCGAAACGTCCTGAAAGGCTGCCAGCATCCGATCGGTGGCGAAATCGTCCCGCCAGGACTTCCAGCTGTCGGTGGCTTCGGCCGGTGCCATCGCCCTCGACAGGATCTCAGCGCGATCGTGAAGAACAGGATCGGCTTCAGCGAGTGCCGGGATATCGGCACGCTCCACAACCATGTGTCGGAGCAGCTGTGCGAGACCATATTGCGGATGGCCACGAAGGGCAGGGTTCGGTGCAATCAACGTGGAGCCGCGATCGTTCAGCTTCAGCCAGTCTTCGTCCGGCATCTGCTGGTCGAGGCCCGGCAGCACCACGACGCCGTTTTCACGGCCGGCGATTGCTGCGATCAGCTCGGCCGCTGCCGGGATCGATCCCGTCGAACCGGCAACGATGATCGGCCCAGTTGATCCGGTCCGTCTGATGCGCTTGGCCTCGGCCCCCAGCACGGCATCGCGATGACGTGCTGGGGAGGAGCGCACGAGTTCGTTTAGCCGCTCAGGCCAGAAGGTCGTAGCGATCTTCAGGAATTCGAGGGTGAGTTGCCACCATGAGCCGAAGTCTGCCGATTGGAGATTGTTGAGGTTCTGCCAGTCGCAGCCCTCTGTCTCGGCCGCCTCAATCAATTCGACCAGCGCACGCGCCAGCCAGACGGCGTCGGCCGGGCTTGCCGGTGCGACAAGCGGTGTGTCGCTGTGGATCGAGCGCACGATCTCGGGCAACTGATTGCGCCAGGCGAGGATCAGGCGCGCGAGCTCCAGCAGCATCACGATCCCGCTGACAGGCGGCGCCAGATCCATCAGCAGCGGGGCGTCCTGATCGAAATAGCCGCTGTCGTCATCGGTTTCGCCGAGCGGACGGATGTTCGGCAGGATTGCGGAACGGCCGCCCAGCAGGTCGACAAATTCCGATCTGAGCACTCGTGCCGCGCGGCGCGTCGGCACGAGAACTGTGACCTTGGCGAGCGAGAGCGGGTCGTCGGGTTCGTAGCGATAGCCCTCCACGAGGCTTCCATCGAGCAGTGCCTGCGTCAGTGTCCTGAGAAAGGGCCGCCCCGGCGGGATCGTAAAGACGCGGGGAGTTTTCGACGCCACGGTCAGCTCTCCTGCCGAGAGAGGGCAATCTTTGCCTCCGCCGGCGCGATCGCATCGGGGGTGCCGACGGTGAGCCAATGTCCCAGCAGACGCTCGCCAAAGAGCCGCCGGGCAGCAATTGCCCGATCGAAATAGATGTTGAGGTTGAAGGGCTCTTCCGGCGCATCGGCCATAAGCCCCGGCATCAGCGCGAGTGCGCCGGCATAGACGACAGGATCGGCGTCACCGACGCGGTAACGTGTCAGGCTACCGTCTTCAGCCATGGAGAAATCGTTCTTCCCGTTGTGGCCGGTGGTCTGGTTTTCCGCGACGCACAGCATCGCCATATCCACCTTTGCAGGGTCGAAGCGATTGCCGAGCCGCGTGAGATTGGATGGGGCATTTTTCGGCTCGCCGATCCAGAAGAGATCAGCATTCATCACCAAGGCGGGTGCATCGGGATTCAGCAACTTCAGGCCACGCACCAGCCCGCCGCCGGAATCCATCAGCCGTTCACGCTCATCGGAGATAATGATCTCAATGCCTTCGATGGTTTCCAGATGCCGCTCCATCTGGTCGGCATGATGATGGACATTGACCACCACTGTCGTCACGCCGGCTTCCCTAAGCGAATCGAGCGCATAATCGATCATCGCCTTGCCACCGATCTTCACCAGGGGTTTGGGCGTCGTATCGGTGATGGGTCTCATCCGCGTACCGAGACCGGCCGCGAGTACCATGGCTTGGGTGATGGTCATTTGAACTACGCTGCTGATTCGGGGAGTTCGATTCCAGCCTCTGCGCACCAGCGGCGCAAGGGGGCAAGCAGAGGATGCTCCAACGCGACCGACAAATGCCAGAGCGTTCTCGGCATGTGCCGCATATAGCCGGGTTTTCCGTCTCGTTTCAGCAGACGAACCCAAAGCCCGTTGAGCTTGCAGGCGCGTTGTGCGGCCATGATCGCCCAGCCTTTGAGGAAGCTGGCCTCGTCGAAGTCGGCAGTCCGGTTTCGCAGAGCAAGATAGTCAGCCATCAGCTGATCCACTAGCGGACGGGGGATCGTCACGCGGGCATCCTGGACCAGGGAGACGAGATCATAGGCGGAAGGGCCGATCATCGCATCCTGGAAGTCGATGAGACCGATGCGGTCGTGGCCGCTGTGGTCGCCCCGCCAGATGATGTTCGGGGAATGGAAATCGCGCAGCACGATGGATTTTTCCACCGTCGCCAGTTCGTCGATCAGGTTGTCCCAGATCTTGAGATAACTTTCCCGCTCCGCCGCGCTGGCAAGAACGCCATCACGCTTCCAAGGAAGGTGCCAATCGAGCAGCAGCTCGACTTCCATTTTCATGGCAGGTCGGTCGAAGTCCGGGATGACGTGGGTTCTGCCATCTCCAAGTGCGATTTCCCGCTCAAAAGGCGAATCGTGGATAGCGGCAAGGCAGGCGGCACTTGCCCTGTAGCGCTCTTCGATCGGCTTCCCTGCGGCGTCGAGAACGCCGTCAGTGCCCAGGTCCTCGAGCAAAAGAATTCCAGAATCGCAATCTGTGGCAAGAATGGCCGGTGCCGCAAATCCACGCATGCGCAAGGCTTCATCAATGGCGACGAAGGGATAGACGTCTTCGGCCAGATGGACGAGCTGCGAATAGGGCTTGCCGTCGCGGATCGGCGGACCATTCGGCCGGGCCGGTGCATCCATCAGAACCAGGCGAGCCTCGCCATTCGCTGGATAGACATGTTCATAGGCGCGGCTGGAAGCATCCCCGGTCAGGTGACGCCGGACCGCATGCGGATAACCGTTCTTGTCGAGAAACTGCCGGATCTGGAGAACACGGCTGAGCCTTGCCATCCTGGCTTCAGGGCCCGAGACGGACAAAACGCGACCACCATCTGCCGAAAACTGAAACCGGATGTCGATCCTGTTTTTCGGCAAGGCCTTGCCGGCGCGCTCAGGCCATTCGACCAGGCAGATCCCGGTGGAGAGGGCCTCATCAAAACCCAGTTCGTCGAGTTCGCTGACATCAGCGAGGCGGTACAAATCGAAATGAGCCACGGGCAGCCGAAGCTCGTAACTCTGCACCAGCGTGAAGGTCGGGCTGGGGACTTCGAGATCCGGATCGTCTGCCATGGCGCGCAGCAGGGCACGACAAAGGGTAGACTTCCCCGCACCCAGATCGCCCCAGAGCGCCACGCAGTCTCCGGCTTGCAGCGCGAGTGCCAGATCTTCCCCGAACTCGACCGTTGCGGTCTCGCCCGGCAGGATCAGCTCGATCGGGTCCGGAAAGTCGGTCATTCGGCGGCGGCGATGACTTGCGGAATGCTGGCCGAGGGAATGCGGCAATTGACCGTCGTGCCCTGTCCTGGCGTGCTGTCGATGGAGACCTGCCCCTGATGCAGGTTGACGAAGCTGTGTACGATCGACAGTCCGAGGCCTGGGCCACTGCGCTTTCCACCCTTGGGATTGGTGGAGAACCGATCGAAGGCCGATGAGACCATCTCGGCCTCCATTCCGCATCCGTTATCAGTGACGGTGAAAACGAAGTCGACGCCGTCACGCCAGCATTTCATTTTAACCGCCGTGCCCTCGGGCGCGAAATTGACGGCATTGGTCAGGAGCTTGATCAGGATCTGCTTCAGACGCTGGCGGTCGGCGATGATGTGGCCGAGCTGCGCCGGTGCCGAAATTTCCAGCGTCACCCCGCCTTCCTGCAACCGGTCCGTCATCTGCATCGAGACGTCGTCGAGAAGGTCGCTGAGGTCGATCTCCGAATAGTCGAGCTGCATGATGCCGGCATCGACTGTCGCGAGGTCGAGAATGTCGTTCACGATCGTCAGCAACAGGGAAGAAGAGGTGGAGATATGATCGATATACTCGGCCTGACGCGCGTTGAGCGGCCCGATGGTCGGGGTCTTGAGCAGGTCGGTAAAGCCGATAATGTTGGTCAGTGGTGAGCGCAGTTCATAAGAGACGTGCTGGACGAAATCGTTCTTCAGCTCGTCTGCCTTGCGCAGCGCTTCATTCTTCTCCTTGAGGGCCCGCTCGGCGCGCACGCTGTCGGTCATGTTGACGAAGGTCAGCATGGTCTGTGCGTTGGGCAGCGGCGTTACGGCATAGTCGAGAACGAGGCCGGAATAGAGCTCCAGTGTGCCCTGGCTCGACGGTCGCTCGTCCTCGAAGCTGGTGATCATCTTGCCGAAGGCTTTCCAGCCATCCGCCTTGTCATAGGAGGATTTGCAGGCCGCTTCCAGCAGGCGAATATGCGTGCCGATGGCTGCCTGTGCTTCCGTAATACCCCAAAGCGCCCTGAAAGCTGGATTGGAAAGCTGTATACGTCCGTCCGGTCCAAACACCGCGACACCTTCCGACAGGTGGTCGATGGTCTCACCCTGGACTTGCAGCAGCGTGTTGTAACGCGTTTCCAGACTGACCTGTTCGGTCAGGTTTTCGAACATCCAGGTCACGCCACCCTGCGGATGCGCCGATGCGATCACGCGCAGCGTCTGTCCGTTGGGCAGATGCCAGAGTTCCGTTTGCGTTTCGAGCGCGCGATAGACGGAGAGGCAGCTTTCTTTCCAGGCCTTCCAGCTCAGCTGCTCCGGTAGCTTGTGCGCCGAGCGCAGCCGATCGAGGAGTTCGGCATGGTCCGGCCGCGATTCGAGGAACGGCGCGTCGAGACCCCACAGATGGACGAAGGCCTGATTGTAGAACTGCAGCCGCCGATCAGCATCGAAGATCGCGACGGGCGTGGCCAGATGATCGAGCGTCTCGGCATGGCTTTTCAGCGTCCGGACCAGCTCTTCGCGCAAGGTCTCCGCCGACGAAACGTCGATCGCCATCCCGCATGATCCGGCAGGACCGCGCACGTCGACGACTTCGAAGAATGTGCGACCACCGCGGACGGCTGTCGAAACCGTATCTCGGAACGGCGATTCCGGCGTCGTGACCGATTTGATCTTTTCGCGCGTCAGGGTGCCGAGAATTTCTCGGCCTTCCTGAATAGCCTGGTTGGGGGAGGTGGCCTCTACCGCTTCAGAATAGGCGTGGTTGACCCAGGTCAGGCGACCCTCGCCATCCCGCTGCCAAACGGGCTGCTCGATGGAATCCAGCAGCGATTCGAAGGAGGCAATGGAATTGCGCAGCCGGTTGCGCTCGATCTTGAGTTCCGCCAACTCTGCGCGGAGATTGTTGAGCGCGAGGAACAGCACATAGGCCCGCCCGCCATAGAGCCGACCCTGGACCTCGATGACTTCTCCGCGAACGGTCTCGACCACCAGATCGAAGGTATTGGCACTGGTGCGCAGGGCTTCGATTGCCCGCTCAACTTCGCTGGCCGAATGAGGCGTCAGCCAGCGACCAAAGGCAAGGAAATCGGCGTCATTTTGAGGTGCGCCCGTTTCGCCCGGCAATTGTCCGAGGAATTCGGCCTTGCTGTTCTGGCCGTCCCAGATCACGACACGACGATTCTTGTCGGCGATGAAGGCCTGATAGCGGGAGATCTTCTGCTGGCTGACCGACAATTCGGAACGGAGATCACGACCCTCGGATTCCAGGCGGTTGCGCTGCCGGGAAAGCCAGCCGGCAGAGATCAGGGCGGCCGAAAGGGCGCCAAGAAGGAGAGCATAACCGGCCAGATCAACCCGGTTCAGGTTGCCGATGATGGACTGGGTCGTCTGTGCATGGGCAAGACCCGGGCACACCATGCCGGCAAGCATGCTGCCGCCGGCAAGCACACGCCGCAGGGATACCACGGTGCCAAAGCGCTTGGCAGCCGGTCCAGCCTGCAGGTTTGGCAATTCCGTTTCTTGCCGCCAAAGATTTGAAATACCGGCCATCATAGCCGTATCCCGCAAACGCGGGGCGCGTTGATCTACCGACATTTTCGGTCTGTCTCCGTCTCATTATGTGCCGCATCGTCGACAAGACATCCGTGCTCGCGGTCCGCTCGTTCGGTCCACGAATCAAGGTCTAAACAATACCGCCGAAGGAATGGGTCGGGAAGGCCGGAGGCCAAAAAAGAAGGCGCGACCTTTGTCAAGGTCGCGCCCACCACATGTTGTGTTTATCCAGTCAGAAATTAATAGCGATAGTGTTCTGACTTGAACGGACCCTGCTGCGTCACGCCGATATAGGCCGCCTGCTCGTCAGAAAGCGTCGTCAGCTTTACGCCGAGCTTTTCCAAGTGCAGTCGGGCGACCTTTTCATCGAGGTGCTTGGGCAGAACATAGACGCCCGGCTTGTACTCTTCCGTCTTGGTGAAGAGCTCGATCTGGCCGAGAACCTGGTTGGTGAACGAAGCCGACATCACG
>JARXAQ010000291.1 GCA_029865825.1 Rhizobium sp. | reverse complement strand
TGTCGAGAACGTCACGCCGCACGCCCATCCGATCCATCTGCACGGCATGAACTTCAAGGCGATCAGCTCGAACAAGCACGACGTGACGGCTCAGGTGTCGGATACCTATCTCGTCCTGCCGGATGAGAAGGTGCAGCTGGCGCTGGTCGCTGACAATCCAGGTGACTGGGTCTTCCATTGCCACATCATCGAACACCAAAAGACCGGCATGACCGGCTATTTCAGGGTGACATGACATGAGCCTTGCCGAGACGATGCGCATTCACGAGCCCTATCCTGATATCTTCGCCTATTACGACGGGCGCATCGCCGGCAAACGGCTGCATTCGCCGGAGCCGAACTGGCTGGATGACGGCGCCTACAGCCTCGGCGTCGCGAGCTTTGCCATCGTCTCGGGCGCGCAGGCGCTGGTCTATGACACGCATATCACCTTCGACCATGCAGCCGCGATCCGGGCTCATCTCAAATCGCTCGGCGTGACTTCTATCCAAGTCGTCATGAGCCACTGGCACACCGATCACGTGGCCGGAAATGCCGGGTTCCTCGACTGTCCGATCCTGTCCAATCGGCTGACGAAAGACACGCTGATCGAAAAGCGCAAGGTTCTTGCCGGTAAGAACCCGCCGATCAATCCGGTGGTCATGCCGACCGAGACCTTCGAGGGCGAGACGGTTTTGCATGTCGGGGATATCGAGGTGCGGCTGATGCAGTTCGACATCCACAGCGCCGACGGCACCGTGCTCTTCCTGCCCTCGCTCGGCCTGCTGTTTGCCGGTGATACGCTGGAGGACAGTGTCACCTATATCTCCGAGCCGGAGCATGTGGCCCGCCACATCGTCGAGCTTGACCGTCTGGCGACACTGCCGATCCGGCGCATCCTGCCCAATCACGGCGCCGAAGAGGTGATCGCCGCCGGCGGTTATCCGCCGTCGCTGATATCCTCGAACCGAGACTATCTCACACGGCTTACTGCACGGATCGATGATCCCGCACTCGACACCGAAAGCCTGGAAACCTTCCTCGCGCCGGAGATCGCCAATGGATCGGCGCTCTATTTTGCGCCCTATGAAGAGGTGCACCTTCAGAACATCGCGGTCCTTCGCGGCGCCCCAGCCGACGAATAGTGCTGGACGAAGGCTCCAAATGGCCGGTTCCCTGGCCTTTGCCGGCCGTTCATATTGACATCGAAGGCCAGAAGGGAAACTAAGGTTGATCCTTTTGTTTTCCATGACCGAGCTGAAATGATCGATACCACTGCCGCGCTTGAGGAGGCCTGCCGCCTTCTCGCCCAATCCGATTTCATCACGATCGACACGGAATTCCTCCGCGAAACGACCTTCTGGCCCGAACTCTGCCTGATCCAGATGGCGAGCCCGGATCACGAATACATCGTCGACCCGATGGCCAAGGGTCTCGACCTCGCCTCCTTCTTCGAGCTGATGGCCAATACGGGGGTGGTCAAGGTCTTCCATGCCGCCCGCCAAGACATCGAAATCATCTTCCACCTCGGCAACCTGATCCCGCATCCGATCTTCGACACGCAGGTCGCGGCGATGGTCTGCGGATTCGGCGATTCTGTCTCCTACGACCAGCTCGTGCAAAAGGTGAAGAACGTCCATATCGACAAGACCTCGCGCTTCACGGACTGGAGCCGGCGGCCGCTGTCTGAAAAGCAGCTCGACTATGCGCTGGCCGACGTCACCCATCTGCGCGATGTCTATCTGAAGCTGAAGAGCCAGCTGGAGGCGGAAGGCCGTGCCGAATGGCTGACCGAAGAGATGGCGATCCTCGAATCGCGCGACACCTATGACCTGCATCCGGACCAGGCCTGGCTGCGGCTGAAGATGCGGCTGCGCAAGCCGACCGAACTCGCCGTGATGCAATATGTCACCGCCTGGCGCGAACGCGAGGCGCGTGCCCGCAACGTGCCGCGCTCGCGCGTGCTGAAGGACGATGCGATCTACGAGATCGCCCAGCAGCAGCCGAAGGATGTCGAAGCGCTCGGGCGCCTGCGCACCATCCCCAAGGGCTGGGAGCGTTCGAGCTCGGGCGCGATCATCGTCGAACAGGTCAATGCAGCGCTCGCTCTGCCGAAGGCCGATATGCCGCATCTGCAGCGTCATGCGCATGCACCCGAAGGCACGCAGTCTGCGGTCGAACTCCTGAAGGTACTTCTTCGACTGACATCGGAAAAACACGGTGTTGCGTCGAAGGTGATCGCCAACAGCGAAGACCTCGAACGGATCGCCGCCGAAGGCGAAAAGGCCGAAGTGGCCGCCCTCCAGGGCTGGCGCAAAGAACTGTTCGGCGATCTCGCGCTGAAGCTGATTTCCGGCGGTGTCGGCCTGCGCTTCATCGACAAGCGCGTCGAAGCCGTGGAGTTCTGAGCCGTGCCGGCGCTCACCCTGCGCCGCGCGACCCTTGACGACATCGCCTTCATCATGGCGACGGAGCGTCTGCCAGGCTATGACGAATTCATCGGCCGCTACGGCCGCGAAGAGCATGAAGCCCAGCTGGCGAACGCAAGCTATGCCTATCTGATCGGGGAAGATACGGCCGGTCAGCCTCTCGGCTTCGTCATCCTGATGGATCTCGACAGGCGGGACGGCAATGCCTGCGTGAAACGGATCGCGGTGGCGCGTCCCGAAAAGGGTGTCGGCTCCCAGTTGCTGGCTGAAGCTGTGGATGTGGCGTTCCTCGACTATCCCACCCATCGCCTCTGGCTCGACGTGGTGCGCGACAACACCCGCGCAAAGGCTGTCTACCTGAGGACCGGCTTTATCGAGGAAGGCATTCTGCGCGAGGCGGCCCTTCTTCCCGGTGGACGGCGCAGCGATTTCGTCATCATGTCCATCCTGCGCCCGGAATGGTCATCCCGCCGCGCCTGAGGAGTTTTTATGGAACTGCCTGCCGCCCTGCGCTCCGCCGTCGACCAGATGCTATCAGGCGAGCCGCTGGAACGGATCGCAAAGGCGAGCGCCATCCTTTCCGACCGCTACCGCCGCGAAGTGCGTGACGGCCGTTTTCACATCGACGATGCGCTGGCCGCAAAGGCCTATCTCGCCACCCGCCTGCCCGCCACCTTTGCCGCCGTGCGGGCAGCTCTTGGCATGGTCGAGGAGGTTGCGCCGGATTTCGCGCCGACCTCGCTGATCGATCTCGGCTGCGGGCCCGGCACAGCTCTTTGGGCAGCCGCCGACACTTGGGCCTCACTCGCTACGGCGGAGATGGTCGAGGCTTCCGGCGCCATCCGCGGCGTCGGGGATACACTCTCTCGCAGTCTGCAGGTCAAAAGCCGTTGGCAGGCCGGGGACGTGACTGCGAAAATCCCGACACTTCCGCCCGCCGACCTTGTCACGCTCGCCTATGTGCTCGACGAATTGCCGCCCTCGACCATTGCCAGCGTCACGCAGAAGCTCTGGTCACTGACCAAGGGCATGCTCGTGATCATCGAGCCGGGCACGCCGGCCGGATGGCAGCGCATCCTTGCCGCACGCGATACCCTGCGGGGCGTAGGCGCCCATCTCGTCGCCCCTTGCGCCCATTCGCACGACTGCCCGATCGTGGCACCCGACTGGTGCCACTTCTCAAGGCGGGTGGCGCGGTCGCGCGTGCATCGGCTCGCCAAGGGCGCGGAAGTACCTTGGGAAGACGAAAAATACATCTTCATCGCCGCTGCGCGGGAACCGGTAGAGCGCTCCGGCTCGCGCATCCTCGTGCCGCCGCGCGTCAATGGCGGTGTGGGACGGGTCAAGCTCTGTCGCCCCGATGGAATTGCTGCGGAACGGACGATCAGCAAGCGCGATGGCGACGCGTTCAAGGCGCTGCGGCGCGCCGATTGGGGCGACCTGTTGCATGAGGAGGTCCAGGGATGACGGATGTCACGCTCACAGCCGATCTCGCGTCCCGCTTCGCCCGGATCGCGCTCGGCCATGTGACGCGGGAATATCCCAGCCATATTCTGCACGGGCTTGAGGGTCCGGAGGACGTCGGCACGCCTTCGCAGCTTCATCCGCTGTTCTATGGCAGCTATGACTGGCATTCCTGCGTGCACGGCTACTGGATGCTGGCGCGGCTGCTACGGCTCTTTCCGACCTTAAACGAGGCCGATGCGATCCGCGAACTTTTCGACCGGATGCTCGTTGCCGACAAGGTGGCCGGCGAATGCGCCTATTTCGATCGGCCAACGGCACGCGGTTACGAGCGGCCTTACGGCTGGGCCTGGCTGCTGAAGCTTGCGGCGGAACTGCACGGCCATGAAGGCTCCCAATGGGGTGAGGCACTGCATCCCCTCACCCAGCGGATCGTCCAGCGCTTCCACGACTTCCTGCCGATCGCGACCTATCCGGTGCGCACAGGCACCCATTACAACACCGCTTTTGCCCTGAGACTGGCTGCTGACTATGCGGAGACCGTCGGCGACGCCGGTCTCCTGGACCTGCTGCGGCAGACGGCCTTGCGTTGGTACGGCGAGGACAAAAACTGCCCTGCCTGGGGCGAGCCATCCGGCGACGATTTTCTCTCGCCGGCCCTGATCGAGGCGGAATGCATGCGCCGGATGATGCCAACCGGTTCGTTTGCCGCATGGTTCGACCGCTTCCTGCCACAGGTCTCAGCAAGAGAACCGGCCACCCTGTTTCACCTGCCCTGCGTTTCCGACCGATCGGATGGCAAGATTGCCCATCTCGACGGGCTGAGCCTCAGCCGCGCCTGGTGTTTTCGATCCCTGGCAGCGGCACTGCCTGCGGACGATATGCGCCGCCCAATCCTTCGAGATGCCTCCGCACGCCATCTCGCCGCGGGCCTCGACCATGTCGCGGGCGATTATATGGGCGAGCACTGGCTCGCGAGCTTTGCCGTTCTGGCCCTCACCGAGGTGACGCATGATCGATGAACCCGTTGTGATATCAGGCCGCGTCGTGGTGCCGGGGTCCGCCGAAGGCGAGATCCTGTTCAGCGATGTGGGCTTGAGCTTCTGGGGCGGGGTCGATGCGCTCACCGGCGAGGTGATCGACCGGCACCATCCGTTGAGCGGTCAGTCGCTCGCCGGCCGGATCCTCGCCATCCCGACC
>JARXAQ010000234.1 GCA_029865825.1 Rhizobium sp. | reverse complement strand
GCCATCCTGGACCACATTGCTCGATCCAGACCGGCTCGATCACCTCCGCGCTCGTCAGCACTTTCCCGCGATGCGGGATGCCCAAGGGGGCTATCTGAAGCGCAGCTTCATCCATGTCGACGACCTCGTGCGCGCGATCCTGTCGTCGCTCGACAATGCACAGGCCTTCGGCCAGCTGTTCAATATCGCCATGGACGAACCCGTCGATTATGGCCGCGTGTCGGAGCGCCTGAAGACGGTTGCCGGGCTGGAGCCGGCCGATATCGACACGCCGTTTCACAGCAACTGGCTGGACAATTCGAAGGCAAGGAAGATCCTCGGGTGGGAGCCCGTGATCGACCTCGACGGGCTCGTGGACCGAGCCTGGTCATATCGGCGCGCGGCGAATGATCCGCGCATCGTCTGGTATCCCGGCTGAGCAGGAGGGCTTTTGCCGGCGATTTGGAGGAGGAAAAAGGCAATGAAAATCCGATATCTGGCATTCACTGCAATACCTGTTCTCATGATGCTGGCCGGCCAAACCGCAGCTCAGGAGAAGAAGACGCTCGCGATCGTCGTCAAGGGGCTCGACAACCCGTTCTTCGAGCAGATCAATCTCGGTTGCAAGAAGTGGCTCTCGGAGAACCCCGACAGCGAATACGAATGTCTCTACCCCGGGCCGGCATCGTCGGCCGACGAGGCGGGCGAAGTTCAGATCGTCGACGATCTCTTGACCCGCGGCGTGGCGGCAATCGCCATCTCGCCCTCGAATGCGCCGGCCATGGCCAATCGCGTCCGCGAGATTGCTCCAACCGTGCCAGTCATGACGGTTGATGCCGACTTCCTGGAAAAAGACCACGACCTGCGCAAGACCTATCTCGGTACTGACAACTACCTGATGGGCGTCAAGATGGCGGAGGAAGCAAAGAAGCTGAAGGCCGAGGGCGGCTCCGTCTGCCTGCAGCTCGGCAATGTTGCCGCCGCCAACATCAACGCGCGCGCCCAGGGCTTCCGCGACACCATCGCCGGTGCCAAGGATATCGAACGTCTGACAGGCCAGAACGGCTGGACCGAGATCGAAGGCTGCCCTGTCTATACCAACGACCAGGCCGATCTCGCCAACCAGCAGATGTCTGATGTGTTTACCGCCCATCCGGATCTGGATGCGTTCATCCTGATCGGTGGCTGGGCGCAATTCGCGCCACAGGCCTATACCCAGGTCACGGATCAGGTGATGGACAAGCTCAAATCGAAGGAGCTGGTTATCGTGGCCGGGGATACCCTGCCGCCGCAGACACAGGCCTTCCGCGAGGGCCGGAGCCATGCCCAGGTCGGCCAGCGTCCCTTCGAGATGGGCTACAAGGCGCCCGACGTGATGATCCAGCTGATCAAGGGCGAGACGGTCGAGGACCCGTTGTTCACCGGTCTCGACATCTGCAACACCGAAGACCCGGGTTTCTGCAAGGACAACTAGTACAGCGGCGAGAGTGCTTGCGCTCTCGCCATTCTCGTTCGGCATGCGGGTGGTCCGGGAGGGACCGTCCCGGATGTTCCTTTCAACATGATGGCAGCCCGAGTGGAGAGGGTTGCGGGAGGATAAGATGAAGAGACTATCGATCACGGCCCTTGCGGCCGCACTCGCCCTGGCCGCCACGCCGGTGCTTTCGCAGGAAAAACAGTCGCTGGCCTTCGTGGTCAATGCGGCATCCGATTTCTGGAAACTGGCGGAAGCCGGCGTCAAGGCGGCGCAAGCCGAGCTTCCCGATTACGACCTGCAATTCCGTTACCCGGCGCAGGGCACGGCAGCCCTCCAGAACGCACTGATGGACGATCTTGTCGCCGCCGGTACGGATGCGATCATGATCTCCTCTGCCGACCCAAAGAACTCGATCGACGCGTTCAACCGGATCGCCGCCCAGGTTCCGTTGTTCACAACTGACAGTGACGCGCCGCAATCCAAGCGGATTGCCTATCTCGGTTCATCCAATACCCAGGCCGGCATCCAGGCGGGTGAAATCGCCGTGAAGGCGCTGCCCAAGGGCGGCAAATGCATGGGCTTTGTCGGCTTCCTCGGCGCCGACAACGCCAAGGAGCGCATTGCCGGCTTCCGGCAGGCGGTGGAAGGCAAAGGCATCGAACTTGTCGACGTGCGTGGCGACGACGTTGACTTTGCCCGCGCCCGTTCGAATGTCGACGACGTTCTGGCGGCAAACCCCGATATCGACTGCATGGTCGGCTTCTATTCCTACAATCCGCCGAAAATCTACGAGGCCCTGCAGGCCGCTGGCAAGGTCGGCGCGATCACCGTGATCGCCTTCGACGAAGACCCGATCACGCTCGGCGCCGTCAGGGAAGGCAGCTTCGCCGGCACCGTTGTCCAGGATCCCTATCAGTGGGGCTATGAGGGCATGAAGCTGATGGCCGCCTATCTGAAGGGCGACAAGTCGCAGGTTCCGGCCGATGGGCTGATCATCGTGCCGACGCAGGTGATCGACAAGGCCAATGTCGACGACTTCGAAAAGCAGCTCAAGGCGCGTATCGGCGGCTGATCCGGTGCCGACGATACATGCGGTCTGCGCGGGCGAGGGGGCCCGCGCAGACAATCCGCCTGCCGCCGAGGAGCCCAATGGCATGTCCAGGACTGCACCCATCTTGCTCGATCTCGTCGGGATAACCAAGGTCTATCCCAGTGCCGTGGCGCTGAACTCGGTCTCGCTTTCGATCCGTGGCGGCGAGGTGGTGGGGCTGATCGGTGAAAACGGTGCCGGCAAATCGACCCTGATGAAGGTGCTCGGTGGAACGATTGCGCCTGACGAAGGGGAGATCGTCATCAACGGGGTGCGCTTGGCAACGATGACTCCCGCTGCGGCGGTCGCCCAGGGCATCGCTTTCGTCCACCAGGAACTCAATCCGTTCGCCAATCTCGACGTTGCCGGCAATATTCTTCTCGGGCGGGAGATCCGCAGCGGCCCCTTCGGCTTCATCGATCGGGCGGCGATGGAGAGCCGCGTTCGACCACTGCTCGAACTGCTGGGGACCCGTTTCACCGCGTCAACACCGGTGTCGGAACTGTCGTTGGCAGACCAGCAATTGCTGGAAATCGCCAAGGCACTATCGATCAATGTGCGGCTTTTGATCCTTGACGAGCCGACCTCCAGCCTGACGCTGTCTGAGACGCAGCGGCTGCTCTCCGTTATTCGGCGTCTGCGCGATGACGGTGTCGCCGTTCTGTTCATCACCCACCGGCTGGCGGAAGTGGAGGCGGTGGCGGACCGCGTCGTCGGCTTGCGCGACGGACAAAATGCCGGCGACCTGTCGCGCGAGAAAATGAGCAAGGACGCGATGGTTCGCCTGATGATCGGGCGGGACGTCAAGCAATTCTATGTGCCGCCGGAGAGGCAGGAGGGGGCGGTGGTTCTGCGGACCCGCGGGCTGCGGACCCAGGCCTATCCCGGTGCCTCGGTCGATCTTCACGTTCGCAGCGGCGAAATACTCGGCCTTGCCGGATTGGTGGGGGCCGGCCGGACCGAGTTTGCCCGCGCCCTGTTCGGGATCGACACTGTGGAGGCCGGGCAGGTTGAAATCTCCGGAAGAACGGTCGCTCCGGGTTCGGTGCAGGCTGCGATCGAGGCGGGCATCTGCCTGGTTCCGGAAGACAGGAAGACGGCAGGACTGTTTCTCGATTTTTCGATTGCCGGCAATATCGTGATGCCAAGGCTGAGCACCATCGCCAGGGCAGGTTTCGTCGACCGGCGTGCGGAGCGGGAAGTCGCAGATGATTTTCGCCGGAAGCTGTCCATCAAGGCCAGTCAGCTCGATTGCGCCGTCGGGGAACTGTCGGGGGGCAACCAGCAGAAGGTGGTGCTGGCCAAGTGGCTCGGGCTTCGTCCCCGGCTGATCATCCTCGATGAGCCGACCCGGGGCATCGACGTCGGCGCAAAGGCCGAGGTCTATAGCCTGATGCGGCATCTCGCGGGCGAGGGCGCTGCCATCCTGATGATCTCCTCCGACATGGAGGAGGTCATCGGCGTGTCCAACCGGGTGGCTGTGATGCGCCGTGGCGTCATTGCGGGCGTGCTCGACCGCGAAGACGTTTCCGAGGAAGCCGTGCTTCGGCTCGCCGTCGAATAAAGGGATACCAGATGCACAAGAAAGACATCGGGCTTGCCGTTCTCGTGATCACCGTGGGGGCCATCGTTGCGCTGGTCAATCCACGCTTCCTGTCGCCGATCAACCTTGCCAATACCGCCAACCTGATCGGCTTGTTTGGTCTGTTCTCGATCGCGGAGGCTTTTGTCATCGTCACCGCTGGCATCGAATTGTCGATCGGCTCGGTGATCGCGCTCCTGGGGGTGATCTTCATCGATCTCATCGCGTCTTACGGGGTGCCATGGCCGGTGGCACTCGTCATCGTGTTGGTGCTGTCGATGTTCATCGGACTTTTGCACGGCTGGCTGATCACCCGGCTGAAGTTGCAGCCTTTCGTGGTGACGCTGTGCGGCCTTCTGATCTATCGCGGCGTGGCGCGGTTCTATACCAAGGATGGCACCGCCGGCTTCACCTTCGGGACCGATCTACCGATGCTCGAATACCTGTTCGTCGGGCGCACGGCGGGCGTGCCCCACTCGGTGATCGCCTTTGCCGTGTTTGCGCTCCTTGCCTGGGCGCTGCTGCATCGCACGGTGTTTGGACGCCATCTGATGGCGGTGGGCAAAAACGAGGAGACGGCGCGTTATTCCGGCAGCGACACCAAGCGTGTCATCCTCTGTGCCTATATGCTCTGCATGTTCCTGACCGGCGTCTCGGCGCTCTTTTTCGCCATGTACACCAAGTCCGTGCAGCCGTCGTCGCATGGAAATTTCTACGAACTCTACGGCATCGCTGCGGCAGTGCTCGGCGGATTTTCACTCCGGGGCGGGGAGGGATCGATCGTGGGCGTCGTTCTGGGCGTGGTGCTGCTGCAGGTGCTTCAGAACCTCGTCAACCTGCTCGGCATTCCGTCATCGCTCAATTTTGCGGTGATGGGTGCCGTGATCCTTCTCGGGGTCATCGCCGACACGCAATTCGTCGCCTATCGTGACAGACGACGGCAGGCGGCGGCACGCTCCGCATTGAAACCGGGCGGTGAGGCCTAGCACAAGACCGGCAATAGCGGTTTCCGCGTTTGCCGGATTTTGTTCAACAGAAGCCGTTCAGCTTGAGGATCTTGTAGGCGTCGATCGAGGCGCGCAGCTTGTCTTCAGAATTGCGGTCACCCTGGTTGGCGTCCGGATGGTGCAACTTGAGACACTCCTTGTACCGGCTCCGGATTTCCTCTGGCGTGGCGTCGGGCGAAACGCCGAGCGCGTCGAAGGCCTTGGCCTCCAGCACCTTGAGCTTTCGCTTCTGCAGGTCGGCCACTGCGGCCTGCCGTTGGGCTGCGGTCTTTCGGGCGTTTATCGCCTTTGCCGAGCCGGAGCGTGCAGTCGACGGCAGCGGCATTTCCTTTGCCTCGGCGGCGCTCGTACCCACGGTCGGCCGGGCACCGCTCGCCGCCTCGCGCTGATAACGCGCGGTCACCGGATCGGACAGGTTGGTCTGGTAGTTATAGCCCCTGTTGTAGTCCTTCACATGCTCCGTGCAGAACACCAGGTACAAACCTTCGGCGTCCCGGCCGACCGGCGCGCGATGGGTGCCGTGCTTTTCGCACCCGTCCCACTGGCATTTCGGACCGCTATCAACGCGTTGCGCGACAGGCTTTTTTTTGGTCGACCGAAGGCCGACGAATATCTTTGAATCAGTCGTCATCGGGCCATATAGAGCAGTCGGGCCGCGCCCGGCAAGGACTATGACTGTACGACACGCCGGTCGTGTCGATTGTCTGCCGTGGAGAGCCGGAAATCTGCCAGTCTTCCGCGCTCACCGCACATTGTCGGGACTTCCACTGCCAGCGAGTCCCGTTAATACGGTGCTGGTTGTCCGCGACACTCTCGGGCAGCGGACGTCGACGCGTTATCTCTGTCGTCGAGCCGTGCCGGTACGCGACCGGCACGGTTCAGGCCGCCGCTCTCCAACCGTCTTGTCAGCTCAGCGCTTCCATTTTTCCGGCCGCCGGGATGTTGGGGGCAGTCTTGTTGTCGACGATGACGAGGTCAAAGGTGCCGTCGTCCTTGCGGCGCCACTGGCCACCGACCAGCGGCGTCTTGGTGACGTTCTTGGCCGCAAAGGGCGGAACGCCCTGGCCATTCCATTCGACATGCCCGACGATGGTGTCGACCTTGGAGGCTGCGATGGCGGCGGCGATCCCTTCGGCGTCGGTGACATCCGAGACACGGCCCATGACATCGGTTGCCATTTCGAACAGCGAGTGGATGAAGCCGATCGGCTGGGTCCAGGGGCGGCCGGTCTTGGCCGTAAAGTCGGCGGCAAGCTCGGCAGCGCTCTGGCCTGTCAGCGAGGACTTGAACGGATGCTGGGCCGACCACCAGACTTCGGATGACAGGTTGTGGCCTGCAGGCCCCAGCGTCTCGACCGATTGCGGGAAGAGGATCGCCTTTGCCACGGTGAGCGCCTTGGGCGAAAAGCCCTGCTGCTTGGCCTGGTTCCAGAAGGTGGTGAAGTCAGGCGGGATGACCACGCCGGTGATGATGTCGCATTTGCCATCCTTGAAGGCGTTCACCTGGGCGGTGAAATCGTCAGACAGGTTCTGGTAGCGGCCGGGATCAAGCAGGTCGTAACCGGCCTGGGCCAGACCCGGCTTCAGGCCTACATTTGGGTCGCCCCAGGCATTGCCGTCGGCATCGTTGGGGAACAGGCCGCCGACTTTCTTGTTGGTCTCGAGCTGGTTCCACATGTTGGTGAAGACGGCGATGACGTCTTCGAGGCCCCAGAAATAGTGATAGGCGAAGTCGAAGGGCTTCCAGCTTGTGGGGTCGCCAGGATTGCCCTGCTGCCCGATGAACCAGGGCTGCCAAGGCGCCTTGGTCGAAATGCAGGGCACACCCTCCGCCTCGCAGGTCGTTGCCACCGGATTGGTGGTTTCCGGGGTGGATGCGACCAGCATCAGGTTGATCTCGTCGGAGAGGATCAGTTCCTTCGCGACGTCAGCTGCGCGGTTCGGATTGGACTGGCTGTCCTTGACGATGACTTCGAAGTTCTTGCCGGCTTCCGTCGCGAGGAAAGAGGCGATGTTATAGGCGTCGCTCTCGCCAAAGCTTGCCAGCGGCCCCGTCTGCGGGCTGACATAGCCGATCTTGATTTTGGCCCCTTGGGCGATGGCGGGCGCCGCAAGGCCACCGAAGCCATAGGCAAGGCTGCCGGCCGCT
>JARXAQ010000086.1 GCA_029865825.1 Rhizobium sp. | reverse complement strand
GCTGATGATGCAGGAGGCGGGCGCCCATGTCGCGCGCTTCGACGGCTCGGCCTATCTGCCGCATCATACAGACGGCGGTCTACTGGTCGCGGCCGATCCGGATGCCTGGCAGGACTTGCGCGAAACGATTTTTACCGTCTGAGAAGAACGAAAGGCCCGGTGATGACCGGGCCTTCTTGTTGTCGGGAGTGACGAACCGTCAGACCGGCTTGTTCTGTGGCTGGAACAGGCGGCCCCTCTCGCCGATGAGGACGAAGATCAGGCCGACCAAACCGACAACGAAGAAGCCAAGAACCAGTGGCAAAGCCGTGCCGTCGAAGGCCTGACCGATGCCGGCGCCGATCAGCGAGCCGCCGATCGTCCCCATGAAGCCGAGCACCGAGGAGGCGGTGCCGGCGACATGTCCAAGGGGTTCCATCGCCAACGAGTTGAAGTTCGAGCCGATCCAGCCGAACTGGAACATCGCCAGGGCGAAGAACCCGAGGAACAGGAAGAACGGCATCGGCTGGGGGCCCAGAACCTGGACAACCAGCCAGAGTGCGTTGATGGCGATGAAGCCGATCAGCGAAGCGTGGGACAGCTTGCGCATCCCGAAGCGGCCGACCAGCTTGGCATTGACGAAAGACGACAGCGCCATGAACAGGGCGACAGCGGCAAAGGCAACGGGGAACCAGACACCGAGGCCGTAAATGCCGACATAGATCTGCTGGGCTGAATTGATGAAGCCGAACAGGGCGCCAAAGATGAAGGTGCTGGCGAGGGTGTAGCAGAGAGCCACCCGGTTGGTGAGCACGATGCGGAAGCCGTCGAGGATGACCTTGGGCGTGAAGGCGCGGATGTCTTCGGCCGCGAGCGTCTCCGGCAGGCGGGCATACATCCAGGCGCCCACGATCAGCGCAATCGCCGCCATGAAGACGAAGATCCAGTGCCAGTCGCCGAACAGCATGATGACCTGGCCAGTTCCTGGCGCCACGACCGGGATGACCATGAAGACCATCATGATCAGCGACATGACCTCCGCCATCTGGCGGCCGCCGTAAACGTCGCGCACGATCGAGACCGTGATGACGCGGGTCGCGGCCGAACCGATACCCTGGATGAAGCGCAGGACAAGCAGCATGCCGAAGGACGGGACGAAGACAACGGCAAGTGACGAGATCACGTAGATTTCGAGACCGACAATCATCGGCATACGGCGGCCGAAACGGTCGGCGATGGGGCCGTAGAACAATTGCGCCAGACCGAACCCGATCAGATAGGCGGACACGACATATTGGCGGTGGTTCTCATTTTCGACATTGAGCGCCGCGCCGATTTCCTGGAGACCGGGCAGCATGATGTCGATGGCCAACGCGTTCAGGGCCATCAAAAAAGCCATCATCGCAATGAATTCGGCACGGCCCATTTTGCCCAGCGCCTTTTGCGCGGGCTGTAATGAATCTGACACAGTGAAATACCTTTAAACGGCCAAAGGCGTTGCCCGGGGCAACGCCTTGTCAGCCTTGGAAGGATGGTGCCTTGCGGCGTGGTGGTCAGGCGGCGCCGCGAACGGCGATGCCCTGGTCCTCAAAATGCTTCTGCAGTTCGCCCGCCTGGAACATTTCCCGAACAATGTCACAACCGCCGACGAATTCGCCCTTGATGTAAAGCTGCGGGATGGTCGGCCAGTTGGAATACTGCTTGATGCCTTCGCGGATTTCCATGTCGGCGAGCACGTTGACGCCCTTGTAGTCAACGCCGAGGTAATCCAACATCTGGACCACCTGTCCCGAGAAGCCACATTGCGGGAACTGCGGGCTGCCCTTCATGAACAGGACCACGTCGTTGGTCTTTACTTCGTTCTCGATGAAATCGTGGGCGCTCATGTCTTTTCCTTTCACATGCCGGTCAAGGCGGCAGGGTCGCATGCCTTACAAATAGCAAGACGAATCGGGTTTTGCCAGTGGCGTCAGACGCCTCTTGGTCAGGAACTGCGCTGCCGGCTGCGCTTGGCTGAAGTGCGGCGACGGCTCAGTTGTTTCTTCGGTGGCGTGCGCTTCGCCTTCTTGCGCACGAAACGACCTGTCGATGCAGACCGGGTCTGTTGCTTGCGGCGCGTCGTCCGCTTGCTCACGGGCTTCTTCAGGATTTCCTTCAGGACGCCCGCGACGACATTCTTGACGATGTCAGACACCAAATCAGCCATAAGTGAACACTCTCCCGCAGTCGATCGTCGGCTTTTGTTCCAAGGTCCTCTTTAAATCAGCGTCATTCTCGTCTAGCAAGCGCTGCCTGCGGTCGATCTGCAGCCCATAGAGTGACCGCCATCATGATCCACAGCCGTGTCGTCCTGCATTTCCCGGGCTTCGAACCCCTGGACGCCGAGGCGCATCGACAGCGTTACCAGAGGTCCGCGGCCCAGGCTTCCCGGGTCTGGGAAAGCCGTTTCGATGTCGGGCCGATGACGGATCGGTATTTCACGGTCGATGCTGGGGGCGAGACATGGTCCACGCGCAGTGACATCCATATCCATGACCACAACGACCTGATCGCATCGATGCGTCGCGAACCCGTGTGGCGGCAGATCGGGGCCGGATACAGGGCAGGCTTCGAGATCGTCCGCCAGGGGGCGGCGTTCGCTTATTTCCGTCATGCCTGGCGTTTCGCGCTGTTCTTCCTGTTTCCTTATCTCTTCATCGCGCTCGGCATCGTGATTGGCGCCGAGGTCGCGGCTCTGCCGTTGACGATCGACCTTCATCCGCTTTGGCTCATCCTGTCGTTGCCGCTCGGCTACGGTGTCTTCCGCTATGGCTGGATGCGCTTTTCCGATCGCTATCATGTGCTGCATCTCTTCGCCGACTGGCGGCTCGCCGTCGCGATTGCACAGAACCGTCCCGAGGTTGCCACGTGGATCGAGCAGGCGGCAGACCGGGCCGAACGCGCGCTTGAAAATGCCACGGACGAGATCCTTGTCACCTCGCACAGCATGGGGGCGAGCCTGGCGCTTTCGGTAATCGGGCGGCTGATCGAGCGCGAGTCTCCCGTGCTTTCCGGGCGCCGCATTACCTTCGTGACGCTCGGCGGTGCGGCCCTGCAATGCAGCTTATTGTCGGGTGCGTCGGTGTTGCGGCGCCGCATCGGGTTGGTCGCCCGCTATTCCGAGGTCGACTGGTTCGACATTCAGTGCCTGACGGATCCGATCCATCTCTACAAATGCCATACCGTGGCGCTCTCGGGTCATGCCGATGCGCCGCAGCCGAAACTGGTCTTCGTGCGCTTCAAGCATGCGATGTCGCCGGAACGCTATGAGAAAAACCGCCGGGATTTCCTGCGCATGCACCGGCAGTATGTACTCGGCCCCGACCAGAAGAGCGGTTTCGACTTCACGCTGATGACCGCCGGTCCCTTGCCGGCGCTATCTTTTTCCGGCCTGCATTCGATCCAGCCTCCGGTGTTTTGAGTGCGCGAACAAAAAAGCCCGCCGCGATGACGGCAGGCTTTTCGATTCGGACCAAAGTCTCTTCCAGTCTTACTCCGGAATGCTGGTCTGCAGGGCCAGCGCATGCAGAACGCCGCCCATATTGCCCTTCAACGCGTCATAGACCATCTGGTGCTGCTGGACGCGGCTCTTGCCGCGAAAGGCTTCCGCCACGACTTCGGCGGCATAGTGATCGCCGTCCCCGGCCAAATCACGGATCACCACCTTGGCGCCCGGAATGCCAGCCTTGATCATGTCTTCGATGTCGCCAGGTTTCATCGGCATGTAACGGATCCCTCATGCAAATCAGCAATGCCCGACTATCGGGCATTCGCCGAACTCTTTCAATGGGGATGGCTTTCGCCACCCCATGCTCCACAGGGACGTGATGGTGGGATCAGGCGACTTCGCCGTCCATCAGGGCTGGGAACCAGCCTTCATGCGCCGTCTTCAGCGCCTCAACGGAGACCGGCTTCGCATCGCCGAGCGTGACGTTGGAGCCACCGGTCCGACCGATCCACGGGCAGAAGACACCGGCTGCTTCGGCGCGGACCTGAACTTGATCGACATTGTCTTCCGTGACCGTCAGGACATAACGCCCCTGGTCCTCGCCGTAGAAGACAGCAATCGGGTTGGCGTCGTTCAGGGCGTTCACATGGGCGCCGATGCCGGAGGCCATGGCCATTTCAGCAACTGCGAGTGCCAGACCGCCCGACGAGCAGTCGTGCACGGCGGTCGCGAGGCCTTCATTGATCAGACTACGAACGAAATCACCGACCTTTTTCTCGTGGCTGAGATCGACATGCGGGGCAGGGCCATCGCTGCGGCCGTGAATGTCGCGCAGAAAGACCGATTGGCCGAGATGGGTGCCCCAGCCCGATGGTGCACCGGCGAGCAGGATCGCCTCGCCCTGTGCTGCAAAACGGATGCGCGCCATCTTCTTCCAGTCCGCCATCAGGCCAACACCGGCAATCGTCGGGGTTGGCAGGATCCCCTGGCCGTTGGTCTCGTTGTAGAGCGAGACATTGCCCGAAACGATCGGGAAATCGAGCGCGAGGCAGGCTTCACCGATGCCCTTGATGGCGAAGACGAGCTGGCCCATGATTTCCGGGCGCTCGGGATTGCCGAAGTTCAGGTTGTCGGTGGCTGCGAGCGGAAGCGCACCTGTTGCTGTGATGTTGCGCCAGCATTCGGCAACCGCCTGCTTGCCGCCTTCGAACGGGTCGGCCTCGACGTAACGCGGGGTGACATCGGACGAGAAGGCGAGCGCCTTGGTGGGGTGGCCCTCGACACGGATGACGCCGGCATCGCCGCCCGGAAGCTGCAGCGAGTTGCCCTGGATCAGTGTGTCATATTGTTCATAGACCCAGCGGCGCGACGAGTTGTTGGCGGAGCCGACGAGCTTCAGCAGGGCGTCTGCGACATCACCGGTTGGGATGTCGTTTTCGGCAAGCGGGGCAGGCGTTTTCGGCTCGATCCAGGGACGGTCGTATTCCGGAGCTTCGTCGCCCAGTTCCTTGATCGGGAGGTTCGCGACTTCCTCGCCCTGGTGGAGGACGCGGAAGCGCAGGTCGTCGGTGGTGTAGCCGACGATCGCAAAATCGAGGCCCCACTTGACGAAGATCGCCTTGGCGACCTCTTCCTTCGAGGGCTCAAGCACCATGAGCATACGCTCCTGGCTTTCCGACAGCATCATTTCGTAAGCCGTCATGCGCTCTTCGCGCACCGGCACCTTGTCGAGCTGCAGCTCGATGCCGAGGCCGCCCTTGGCGCCCATTTCGACAGCCGAGCAGGTGAGGCCGGCAGCACCCATGTCCTGGATGGCAATGACGGCACCAGTCTGCATCAGTTCGAGGCAGGCTTCGAGCAGGCACTTTTCGGTGAACGGGTCGCCGACCTGCACGGTCGGGCGCTTTTCCTCGATCGATTCGTCGAATTCGGCCGATGCCATGGTGGCACCGCCGACGCCGTCGCGGCCGGTCTTTGCGCCGAGATAGACAACGGGAAGGCCGACGCCCTTGGCTTCCGACAGGAAGATGCCGTCGGCCTTGGCAAGGCCAGCTGCGAAGGCGTTGACCAAGATATTGCCGTTGTAGCGTGCGTCGAACTCGACTTCACCGCCGACCGTGGGCACGCCGAAGGAATTGCCGTAACCACCGACACCGGCAACGACGCCGGCAACGAGGTGCTTGGTCTTCGGATGGTCCGGCGCGCCGAAGCGCAGCGCGTTCATGGCGGCCACCGGACGGGCGCCCATGGTGAAGACGTCGCGCAGGATGCCGCCAACGCCGGTTGCCGCGCCCTGATAGGGTTCGATGTAAGACGGGTGGTTGTGGCTCTCCATCTTGAAGACCACGACGTCGCC
>JARXAQ010000295.1 GCA_029865825.1 Rhizobium sp. | reverse complement strand
AACTAAGCAGGGGAGGGTTTGATCCGCAAGCTGCTACCAAACGAGACCGCGGGCCGCCACCTCTTCGACGCGGGTGACGACGCCATCGCGGTGGAATGTCATGACGTCAACGAGGTTGGAGACCACGCAGGTGTGGTTCGGGATGATGCGCACCTTGTCGCCGATCTCCGGGCGAGGGCCTGTAACCTTCGACAGGTCCACTGTCCCGTGCTCTTCCGACAGCCCCGTGATGACGGCGTCGGGATAGTCGACGATCAGGCCGTAGTCGGAAAAACCGAGCAGGTCGGAGGTGAGCGCCTTGGAGCCTGCATCGAGGATGGCACGGTCCGGCGTCGGGCGCGAAACCACGGTTGCCAGGATGACCATGGCGCAGTCATCGAGGCTGCAGTGGCCGGAGCGTGCCATGGCGCGGTCGTTGTAGACATAGGTGCCGGCGCGGTGCTCGGTGGCGGACGGCACTTCGTGGGCGGAAAACAGGCTGGGCGTGCCGCCATTCGAGACGATTGGGCAGGATATGCCACGCGCCAACAGAAGGGCGACTGTTTGGCTGAAGAAGGCTTCGACCGCGGCTTCGCTGTTTGCCTTGGGATAAGTGAGGATACCGCCGAACGCGAAACCCGGCGCGGCAACGATCTGCTCGGCCAGGGCGAGCGCTTGCTCCGGCGTCTGCACGCCGCAGCGTCCGCCGCCCGTATCGCATTCGACGAGCACGGCGAGCGGCTTCTTGTCCGCAAAGGCCTTGGTCAGGCCGGTGATGGTCGTGTCGCTGTCGGCTACGACCTTCAGGCCGCCGATGCGCTCATTCAGTGCGACGAGCCGATCCAGCTTTTCCGGGCCGAGGATGTTGAAGGTGATCAAAAGGTCCTCGAAGCCGGCATCTGCGAAGACTTCCGCCTCGGTAACCTTCTGGCAGTTGATGCCCTTTGCACCGGCTGCGACCTGCTGGGCGGCAATGGAGGGGATCTTGTGCGTCTTGATATGCGGGCGGAAGGCGAGGCCACTCTTGTCCATGTAAGCCTGCACGCGCGCGATATTGGCGGCGACTTTGACCTCGTCGATCAGCGGCAGGGGCGTGGATAGGTCGAGGATCGACTGGCCGATTTGCGGGCGCGGAGCTGGACGGGAATGTGGCATCAGGCGGCCTCGCTGTCTTCAGGGGCGTCATGCGGATTGGCGATGATCGGCCAGATATTACGACGCACATGGCGGTAGGCGGTCTTCGCCGGATTGTTGGGATAAGGCGTGCCCGCGGCGCAGTACAGGATCTCCGAGGCGATCTTGGAGAAGGCGGCGTAGAAGTGGTTGGTCGACTTGATGACCAGCAGGTGCTTTTGCGTCGGGCTGATGCCAAGCGCCGTAAACAGCGACGGGTCGTAGCTCTGCACGCGTACACTCGACAGCACGATATCGATGCCGGCAAGATGGATATGGGCGGCGTCGCCGAAGGGGGCGATGCTGTCGCCGAAACGCATTTCGGCGTTCGGTACGACCTTCACGACTTTCACCAGGCCGTCGACCGGATGGCCGGTGCCGGGCGCCGATTTCGCGCCGAAGCGCAGGGGGATCTCGGCACCTTCGCCGGCTGCCATGCAGATCTGCACGGCAATCGGGTCCCAGATCATACCGACGGCAGCGTTGGTAACGCCGCGGGCCAGCATTTCCTCAAGAATGACTGTTGCGTCGCCAGCAGTTCCGCCGCCGGGATTGTCCCACATGTCGGCAATAACGACCGGTCCTTCGGCAATGGAGAGCGCCTGATCCAGCGCTGCCTTTTCGTCGATCTGCGGCATCATGAAGGTGCCGCGTTTGGCGAAAAGCTCCAGTCCCAGTTCGCGGGCGAGCGTCTCGCCCTTTGCACGGTTGCCATCGGTCACGGCAATCGTCTTCGTGCACATTTCCGGCACGTCACCGGCCATGAAGCCGTGGATGACGGAGAGCGAAAGAACCTCGTGATCTTCCGACTCGATGGCCATAAGCCTATCAACAAAGCTGCGCATCGGCTCGCGGGAGGTCGGGAAAATATCGATCATCCGGCAGTCGAAGACGGACATGACCGGCTTGACCCTGCCTTCCAGCGTGTCGACGGCGATGCGCCACAGATCTTCGGCGCGATCGACGAAATCGGTATGGGGGAATTCCTTGAACACGACGAAGAAATCGGCGGCCGCCACGCGCTTGGCTGTCAGGTGGCTGTGCGGGTCGAGTTCGGCGCAGAGCAGGATATCGGGACCGATGATCTCGCGAATGCGGGTGAGCAGATCGCCTTCGGGATCCATATAGCCGTCGGCGACCATGGCGCCATGCAGGCCGAGCACCACGGCGTTTACCGGCATGGCCGCCTTCAACTGGTCGAGAATTTCGTCGCGCAGGCTCTCAAAGGCCTGGCGGTTGACCAGACCTGCCGGATCCGCCCAGGTCGCCGTGCCCTCGATCAGCGTCCAGCCCTTCTCCGCACAAACCTTTCGGCCTACGGTGATCGGGGCGGTGCAGAGCGTCGGGGTCGCCGGATGCTGACCCGGAGGCGCGTAGAGCGATTCCTCGAAGGCGCGCCGGTCGATGCAGATCGGGGAGAAGGTATTCGTTTCCGTTGCAAGCGCGGCGGTGAAGATGCGCAAGGGTCGACCTCCGGGTGGGATGAGTGAGGCAGCCTTTACAGCGTGCCCATCGGATTGGGCAAATAGCCGGTGAAGCCGGAGATTTTCCAGCGCCCCTCGTGCAGGCGGCAGTAATAGAGCGTCTGCCAGCGCATGACGTCGAGGGTACCGTCAGCCTTCTTAATGCCGCCGTCGAACTTCTTGCGCACCAGCGCCGTCTCGCCGGAGATCTCGATCTCTTCCAGCGTGGTGGTGGTGAAAATCGCCGTGCGCGGGTCTTCGCCATAGCTTTGGGCGGCGAAGTCCTTGGCCTGGGTCAGCCATTCGTCGCGATAGGCGGCAAGGTTCGGGAAGGCGAGGCGCCAGTTGTCGGGGTTCGGGTCGCGATTGCCGCTGATGCCGATAAAGCCGTCCTCGACGAAATCACCTGCCACCATGCTCCAGTCGGCGGCCAGGAAGGCGTCGATGTCGCGGGGCACGAGCATCTCCCAGATCGCGTGGCGCGCCTCATCGGTTGCCGGAAATGGATTGAGGAAAGGATCGCGCATTTCGTCCCCGCTTTTAAATAGTTTTCATGATTGCCGTTTTTGTCTGGTCAAAATCCGTTTTCTGTGGTGGTTTGTCAACGATAGACGAAAATAATTTGCATAAGAGGGCCTGATGACCATCAAGCGGTACGGTGCGGAAAAGGCGGGTGCGGGTGGCCAGCGGCTGCCGTTTGCGCGGGCGGTCGAGGCCGATGGCTGGCTGCATGTGTCCGGTCAGGTCGCCATGGAAGATGGCGAGATCATCTCCGGCGGGATCATTGAACAGACCCACAAGACGATCGCCAATGTACTCGCCATTCTGGATGAAGCCGGTTACGGCGTCGAGCATGTGGTGCGCTGCGGCGTGTGGCTCGACGATCCCCGCGACTTCTGGACCTTCAACAAGATTTATCAGCAATATTTCGGCGAGCATCCGCCGGCCCGGGCCTGCGTGCAGGCTTCGATGATGGTCGATTGCAAGGTCGAGATTGACTGCATAGCTTACAAACCCTCGAAATAGCTGAGGGATTAGGGCATTGGATATCTTCGCGCGCATACAGGAAGAGGCGGGGCAGTTTTCTGCCTCCGAGCAACGCATCGCGGATATCCTGCTCAATTCCTTTGATTTCGCCGTCAATGCCTCGATCATCGAGCTTGCCGAGCGGGCCGAAGTGTCGCCGCCGACGGTGACGCGATTTTGCCGGCGGCTGGGTTGCCAGAGCTTTGCCGATTTCAAGGTCAATCTGGCGCGCACGGCCTATGTCGGTGTGCGTTACCTCAATCCGGAAACACAGAGCACCGATCCGGCCGATGTCGCGACCGACGTGATCACCAAAGCGCAGAACGCGCTGTTCATGTTGCATCGGTCGCTCGATGCCGGCGTTCTCGACAAGGTGGCCGACCGGCTGGCGCGGGCCGAGATGGTCTATGCTTTCGGTTCGGGCGGTAATTCGTCGATGATATCAAGCGAGATCCAGAACCGGCTGTTCCGGCTGGGATCGCGGGTCACAGCCTCCAGCGACCACGGCATGCAGCTGATGCTGACGGCGGCGGCGCGGTCGAACGACGTGCTGATCGGTTCCTCGTTTTCGGGGCGCAATGCGGAACTGGTCAAGTGTTTCGCACTGGCGCGCGAGAACGGCATCACCACGATCGCGCTGACGCAGAGCGACAGTATCGTCGCCCAGGCGGCCGAACTGGTGATCGGGATCGACCTGCCGGAGGGCGACAACATTTTTCGGCCGACCTCGACGCGCTTTGCCTATCTCGCTGTCGTCGATGCCATTGCCAGCCTGGTTGCCTATCGCAATCGCAAGCAGTCGCTGGTGACGCTGCGCCATATCAAACAACAGCTGGTCGAACACCGCGATGGTGACGACCGGCAACTTTTGGGAGACTGACCGTCATGCCGATCATCCGCACCCTCTGGCTGGCAGGAGCCCTGTCGTGACGTCGTCGGTTGCGGTGGTCACGGGCGCGGCCGGGGATATCGGTCGGGCGATCGCAAAGCGGCTCGCCGACAGTCATGATGTCGTGGTGCTGCTCGATCTGGATGGTACGGCCGCCGCGGAGGCCGCTTCAGGCCTCGGTCCGGCCGATCGTTTCGTGGCTATCGCTTGTGATGTGACGAGCGAGGCTGAACTTGCCCCCACCGCCGCGCGTGTCGCGGAACTGGGCGTGGTCCAGACGCTAGTCAATAATGCCGGTGCTGCCCGTGCGGTGAGCCTCGCCGATACCGACGGTGATATCTGGCGCAAGGACAATGCGCTCAATCTCGAGGCGCCGTTTCTTTGCTTCCGCGCCTTCGAAGGCGCGCTCAAATCGAGCCAAGGCGCACTCGTCAACATTTCATCGGTCAACGGCATGGCTGTCTTCGGGCATCCGGCTTACAGCGCGGCAAAGGCCGGGCTCATCCACCTGACCAAGCTGATCGCGGTCGAATACGGCAAGTTCGGCATCCGCGCCAATGCAGTGGCGCCCGGCACGGTGCGCACGCAGGCCTGGGAGGCGCGGGCTGCGGCCAATCCAGATGTCTTCGAGGACGTGAAGCGCTGGTATGCTCTGCGTCGCATTGCGACCGCCGAGGATGTCGCCAATGCCGTGTTTTTCCTCGCAAGCGAGCAGGCGGCTGCCATTACGGGTGTCTGCCTGCCTGTCGACTGCGGGCTGACCGCCGGCCAGGCCGAACTTGCGCGTACATTTTCCCAGTCCGAACATTATTGATTATTGCAAGCCAGGAGCATCACCATGGCCACAGCCGTTCAGTTTCGTCTTGAGAATACATGGCATCCGGTCGACGGCGACCCATGTGGCGCCTTCGCCTTCACGCTGGTTAATCTCTCGGATGTGGCGATCTCCGATTTCAAGCTCGCTTATACCTCGCTGACGCGCGTCAAGGATTTCCAGGAACCGGTTATCGCCAATGCCGTCTTCCTGAAGCGCAATGCCAACTTCCACCAATTCGCGCCACCGGCCGGCTTCGTGCTCGAACCGGGTGCCTCGTGGCAGTTCCACGTCGGTGGCCTCTGGCGTCCGGCCAAGCATCGCACCGATGGGGCGAAGTCAGCTTACCTGACGCTCTCGACCGGTCAGCATGCCGCCGTTGCCGTGGCTGATCTGATGCTTTCAGGCGCGCACAGCGTTCCGCCACCGGCACTTTTGCCGGAAGGCCATGCCGCCGAGCCCTTCGCCATGCTGCCCTGGCCTGCCAAGGCTGACATCGTGGCTGGCATCTCCTTTCCCGTGGCGCTGTATGCGGCGGACGGCAGCTCGATCGTCGAGTTGCGCGCGGTCGAGAATGTCTTGCGGCTGTTCTGCCGGCTGTTTCCGGTCGGCCATGCTCCGCTGTCGCTCGCCCCTGTGCATGAGGGCCGCGCGATCGCCTTCAAGGCGGATCCTGCGCTCGGCACCTCGGCCTATTCGCTCTCCTTCGTCGGCGAGGGCATTGATTTCGCTTACGGCGATGTCGCCGGCCTGCAATATGGCCTGACGGTTCTCGCCCAGATGCTGCATGGTGCCCGCACCAAGCCCGCCGTCTTCCGCTTCCCCGTTTCGGGTTCGATTTCGGATGCGCCGCGCTACGACTGGCGCGGCTGCCACCTCGATGTGTCCAGGCAGTTCTTCCCCGTGGACGACGTCAAGCGGCTGATCGATGTGCTCGCCTGGTTCCGGATGAACACCTTCCACTGGCACCTGACCGATGACGAAGCCTGGCGTCTGGAGATCAAGGCCTTCCCGCAGCTGACGACGCTGGGAGTGCTGCGCGGTCCGGACGAGCCGCTACTGCCGCAGCTCGGCAATGGTGTCGATCCGGTCGGCGGCTTCTATACCCAGGACGACGTGCACGACATCGTCGCCCATGCCAGCGCCTTGCAGGTCGAAGTGGTGCCGGAAATCGACATTCCCGGCCACAGCACGGCGACGCTGGTGGCGCTGCCGGACCTGGTCGACGGGCAGGAAGCCCCCGACAGCTATCGTTCGGTGCAGGGTTATCCCAACAACGCTCTCAACCCGGCGATCGAATACACCTACGAATTCCTCGGCAAGGTGTTCGACGAGATGGTCGAACTCTTCCCGTCAAAGCTCATCCATGTCGGTGGCGACGAGGTGGCGGCCAATACCTGGATGGCCTCGCCGCTCGCCAAGAAGCTGATGGAGCAGGAAGGCATCGAGGGTACTTTCGGGCTGCAGAGCTATTTCATGAAACGCATCCAGGGGATGCTGGCCGAGCGCGGCCGCAAGCTCGCCGGCTGGGACGAGGTCAGCCATGGCGGCGGCGTCGATCCTGAGGGTACACTGCTGATGGCCTGGCAGAAGCCCGAGGTCGGGCTGGAGCTCGCCAAGGCAGGCTATGACGTGGTAATGACGCCCGGCCAGGCCTATTATCTCGACATGGTGCAGGACGAAGCCTTCCAGGAGCCGGGCGCGAGCTGGGCCGGCACCGTGCCGCCGCATCATACCTACACGTATGAGGCGGTTGCCGACTTCCCGCCGGAACTGGCGGAGCGCATGCGCGGTGTGCAGGCCTGCATCTGGTGCGAACACTTTCTGACCCGCGATTATTTCAACCATCTCGTCTTCCCGCGCCTGCCGGCCATCGCCGAGGCCGCCTGGACACCGAAGGACAAGAAGGACTGGCTGCGCTTTGCCGCCATCGCCCCTTTGAGCCCGCGCTATTGAGGATCTGACATTATGACGCTTCGTATTGCCGTTGGCGGCATTCACACCGAATGCTCCACCTCCTCGCCCGTGCTGATGCAGCCGGAGGATTTTCGCGTGCTGCGCGGGGCCGGTCTGCTCGGCCACGAATACTTCAACTTCCTCGATGCTGAGGGCGTTAAGCATCTGCCACTCCTCCATGCCCGTGCTGTGCCGGGTGGGCCGGTGTCGCGGGCAACCTATGAGGGGTTCAAGGCGGAGTTTCTCGATCTGCTGCAGGCATCCCTGCCGCTCGATGGGCTTTATCTCGCCATGCATGGTGCGATGACCGTCGAGGGCCTGGACGACGCCGAAGGGGATTGGATTTCCGCCGCCCGTGCCGTGGTTGGTGCGGATGTGCCGGTTGCTGCAAGCTATGACCTGCATGGCAATGTTACGCAGAAGATCATCGATCAGCTCGACATCTTCGTAGGCTATCGCACGGCGCCGCATATTGATGTGCGCGAAACCATGGTGCGCGCCTGGTCAATGCTGGTGCGGGCGCTCAAGACGGGCGAGAAGCCGGGCGTCGCCTGGGCGCCGGTGCCGGTGCTTCTTCCGGGGGAACGCACCTCGACCGAGGACGAACCGGCCAAGAGCCTTTATCTCAAGCTGCCGGAACACGACACTTTTCCCGGTATCTGGGATGCCAACCTGATGGTCGGTTATGTCTGGGCAGACCAGCCGCGCGCCACGGCCTGCGCCGTCGTCACGGCCGTTGACAAAGCGGCGGCCGAACAGGTGGCCGCTGCGATTGCGCAATCCTATTGGGATGCGCGTGCCGACTTCCAGTTCGGCCCGGTCACCGGGCCGCTTGCCGAGATGCTCGACATTGCAGAGGCGACCGGGACGCGGCCGATCATTCTCGCCGATTCCGGAGACAACCCGACCGGTGGTGGCGTCGGCGACCGCGCGGATGTGCTGGCAGCGCTCATCGCGCGTGATTTTCGGGATGTGCTGATTGCGGGCATTACCGACAAGCCGGCGGTCGAGGCGTGTTTTGCCGCCGGGGAGGGGGCTTCGCTTTCGTTGAAGGTTGGCGCCTCCCTTGATCCGGCCAGCGCGTCCGTCGCCATCGAGGCCAAGGTCGTGCGGCTGGATGCCGGCCATGATCTCGCCGAGCGCCAGGCGGTCGTGCAGACGGGAGGCATTACCCTGGTGCTCGCCGCCCGCCGTCGTCCCTATCACAACATCGCGGATTTCACCCGGCTCGGGCTTGACCCGGCGACGGTGCGGCTGCTGGTGGTCAAGTCCGGCTATCTCTCGCCGGAGCTTGCGCCGATCTCCAATCCCAATCTGATGGCGCTGACCGATGGCGTGATCAACCAGGACATCGAGAACCTGCCGAGCCATCGGCGCCATCAGCCGAGCTATCCCTTCGTCAAGGATTTCGGCTATACGCCATCCGTGCAGTTTTCTGCGCGATTCCCTTCGAAGTAGCCTAACCCGAGCGCCGCCGTCTGGCGGCGCGACCTCCAGCCTGATCGTCCATACCGATGCTGTCATCCCTTTCGCTCGTCTTCCGACACGCGCCCATTCGGGTGAGCGCGCTTGCGATCTTCTTCTTCGGCTTTACCGGAGCGGCGACCTCGCCCTACATGTCGCTGATCGGCATCCGGGAGCTCGGCCTCTCGGATGCGCTCTATTCCGTGCTGAGCTTTGCGGCGGCCGTTGTCAATGTGAGTGCCGCGGTCACGGCCGGCATCGTCGCCGACCGGCTCGGACATTTCCGCTCGCCGATGATCCTTGCCGCAGTCTTCGGCATCATCGGCTTCGGCCTCGTCTATGTCGTGCCGACGCCGTTGATGTTCTGCATTGCAACGCTGGTTTTCATTCCCGTCTTCGGGTCGATCAATTCGCTTGTTTTCGCCAACGTCAAGGCGATCTCGGTCGGCATGCCCGTGCGCGAACTGATTGCCGTCAATTCGGCGATCCGCGCGGTGCTCTCGGCCTCCTGGGTTCTGGTGCCGGGTATCGTCGGCGCGCTGCTCGCCGGCGGCCCCAGCATGTTGCCGGCCTTTCTCCTGGCGAGCCTTGCCTGCGGCGTCTGCCTGCTGCTCTTCATCTTCGGCATCGATCGGACGCCGCCGCCGCAGGAAGAGGGGCGTGTTCACCACTCCTTCTTCCGGTCCGTACTTCAGATCGGCTCGGGCAGTGTGCTGACGCGGCTGTTTGCCGTGGCGCTCGTCTCCGCCATGCTGCATGTCAACGGCACCGTGCTTCCACTGATCGTCACCGGAAAGGTGGGCGGTACCGCTGCCGATGTCGGCGTCATCGTCGGGATTGTCGCCTTCCTGGAGATCATCTTCATCCTGTTCTGGGGCTGGGTCGAAGCGCGGACGTCCACCGTGCTCACCATGTCGATCGCCGCCACGATCTATTGCGCCTATCTCGTGTTTCTCGGCCTCGCCGACGATCCGATGGATGTCTACATCCTGACCCTGGTGAGCGGGCTTGGCGCCGCCGGCATCATCGCCATACCGATCACCTATCTGCAAAACCTGATCTCGGACCGCGCCGGTCTCGGGAGTTCGCTGATCGCGGTCAACATCTTCGTCAGCGGTGGCTTGAGTTCCCTGATGTTTGCACTCGGCACCGCCATCAGCGACTATGCGGGCACCGCGATCCTGTCTGCCGTCGCTGGTCTCACGGGCGTCGCGCTCCTGTGGATGCTCGACAGGCCGGGGCGAGGGCAGGCGCTGCAGGGAGGCATGACGTGAGCGAACCACAGATCAGACCGCGAATCCTCGAGATCTGCGTGGATGACGCCGAAGGCCTTACGGCTGCCGTGAAGGGCGGGGCCGACCGGATCGAACTCTGCTCTTCCCTCGGCTCCGGCGGCCTCACCCCGTCGCGTGGCTTCATGGAGCTTGCAGCCCGCGCCCCGATCCCGGTGCATGCGCTGATCCGCCCCCGAATTGGTGACTTCGTCTATGGGGAAGACGACATCGGCATCATGATCGCCGATATCGAGGCGGCTCGCACGGCCGGACTCGCCGGTGTCGTGCTGGGTGCCGCACGGGCGCCCGGCGTGCTGGACCGTCCCGTCCTGCAGCGCCTCGTTTCTGCAGCGCAAGGCCTGGACCTGACGCTGCACCGGGCCTTCGACGTCGTCGACGATTTCGACGCAGCACTCGAACTTGCGGTGGAATTGGGCTTTTCGCGGATTCTCACCTCCGGCGGGGCGCGCCATGCAGACGCCGGACTGGAAACGCTGGCGCGGCTGAGCCGACGTGCCGGTGGCCGTATCTCGATCATGCCGGGCGGGGGTGTTCGACCGGGCAATGTCGCGCGGCTTCTGGCCATTCCGGGCATTTCGGACGTGCACGCATCCAGCAGCCAGCCGCGTGCGGCCGACCGTCGATTGGTGGAGTTCGGTTTCGTCGGGGAAGAGATGCGTCAGACCGATGAGGCAACCGTGCGGGCGTTGAAGACGGCGCTTCAGCTGGCGCCGTGACGTCGTGTCATGACGCGGCTGCCCTGACATGACCCTCAGGAACCAGGGCAAAGGTGTCGATCGCCGCCATTGGCTTGCCAAAATAATAGCCTTGCACGGCTTCGACACCGAGTCCCTCCAGAATTCGCAGTTCCTCTTCGGTCTCCACGCCCTCGACGATCGCGTTCAACTCCATTTCCGCGCACAGTGCCAGAACCGACTTGACGATCTTGAAGCTGGTGCGGCGCGTGTGGATGTCGCGCACAAAACTGCCGTCGATCTTGATCTTGGTAAGCGGCAGTTTGTGCACATGGTTGAGGCTTGAATAGCCGGTCCCGAAGTCGTCGAGCGCAATGCCGCAGCCGAGTTCACGCAACATCTGGATCGAGGCGCTCGCCTGTTCGAAGTCATGCATGACAGCCGTCTCGGTGATCTCGAAATTGATGCGTCGCGGGTCGAAGCCGCTTTTCAGTACGATCGCGACGATCCGCAACGTGCATTCCGGCGAAGTGAGGTCGTGCGGTGAAAGGTTGAAGGAGAGATAGACGTCGTCCGGCCATTCGCGCGCCACGGCCAGGGCCTGGCCGAGCAACAGGCGGGTCATCATGGTGATGCGGCCATTGTGCTCGGCAACGGGGATGAATTCCGATGGCGAGACCCGACCGATGTGGGGGCTCTGCCAGCGGGCCAGCGCTTCGAAGCCGATGCAGCGGCGGGTGCCGAGACAGGTAATCGGCTGGTAGACCAGCGATAGTTCCTTATCGAGATCGGCGGCCACAAGAGCCTCCTCGACGACCTTCTGGCGGTTGAGTTCACTGGCCTGCACCGCATTGAAGATCACGGCGCCGGCGCGGTGGGTGCGCTTGGCCGTATACAAGGCGTAGTCGGCGAGCTCATAGATCTCCTGGCCGGTGCTGCCGACATCCGGATAGATGGCAAAACCGACGGAGCCGGTGACCTGAACCATGCCGCTGCCGATGTTGATGCGTTCGGCGATGCGGTCACAGACAACCTGGCCCAGGCCCATGACATCACTTCCCCCGTCGCCTTTCAGCAAAAGGCCAAACTCGTCGCCGCCGAGACGGTAGACAGAGAGGTCCGGAGTGCTCAACGTCGACAGGCGCGCAGCGATCTCGATCAAGACCTTGTCGCCCGCAGCGTGACCATACATGTCGTTTACCGGCTTGAAGCCATCGAGGTCGATGACGCCGACAACAAGGCGCTGCCCATCGGCACTGGCGCGGAAAAAGGCGGTGTCCAGCATCTGGAAAAAGCTGCGCCGGTTGGCCAACATGGTCAGGCTGTCGAGGTTTGCGAGGCGCAGGTTCTCGTCCGACAGCGCCTGCATCGCCTTGTTCTGCTCCTGCAAGGCTTCCTGCTGGATCAGCAGCACCTGGCGGGATTCGTGCAATTGGCGAAAGTCGCGGTAGTGGCTGAGCAGGATCATGATCATCGCCATCGTCACCAGCATGACGTTGATGCCGGTTGCGATGAAGGTCGGTTCGCCGCTCAGGCACATCACGACGAGGAAGGGGAGGTTGACGGTCACGGTGACGATGAGGGCCGCCGAGCGCAAATGCATCAGGCAGAAAATGCAACCGATGACGGTGATCGCCATGAAGAAGGCGACGTGTGCGTTCTGATAGGCGTTGCCATAGGGCAGCAGCGATACAGACCAGCCGGTGCAGACCACAGCGATGGGAAAGGAGAGGATGTTGGTCGATCGCAGCTGGCGATAGGCCTGGGCCGGTGTGCGTTGCAATTTGCGTCCGCGCAGCCAGAGCGCCGAGCGCAAGGTGAAAAGCAGCGTGAGAACGGCGGGGAAATAGATGACCAACATGTTCGGTGCGCTGCCCTGATGGGTCCAGGACAGCGAGATCATGTTCGTGGCTAAGATGAAATACAGAAGCGGGACCTGCTTCGAGAAGGCCTCGTACTGGGCCGCCGTCAAGACAGGGTTGTCGTTCGGTACCGCCAGCAGATGGGTGGCCCGGCCGATGGCTTGCAAAAGTCGACTGATATGTCCTGCACCGGTCACGCTCGGCGATCCTCCTGCCATGCTCATACAAAGTTCTACATGAGGGACAGTTAAAATTGCGCAAAGCCGCAACCCGTAACCCATAGCTGTCGCCCTTGGCATGTCGAATTGAAGCATTGAACCGCAGGATGCTGGCCGCTATGGGAAGATGGATCCGCCGGAGGAGTTTGCCCCGTGACCAGATTGTTTGCCCGTCTCGCCCTGTCCCTTGCCATTCTCTCGCCCTTGCCAGCTGTCGCGCAGAGCTGGCAGGCGATCGAGAAAACCGAATATTACAAGGTCCGGGGCGATACGCCGATGATGCTCTACCAGTCGATCGGTGAGCGTGGGCCCCTTCTGGGCGGCGGGCGGACGATCGCCCATACGAGCTTCAAACTCACCTGGCAGCGGGATTATCAGCAGCAGGGCCAAGCCTGCGTGCTCGCCTCCGCCAAGCCGAAGCTGATCATCACCTATACGTTGCCGAAGCCAGCAGGCGCCTTGCCGGCGGATGTGCAGGCGAAGTGGGACCGTTTTTCCGCCGGCATCGTCACGCACGAGAAGCTGCATGGAGTCTTCATGCGAGACTTGACGCAGCAGATCCAGGATATCTCCGTCGGGCTGCGGGACGAGAATGATCCGGGCTGCAAGAAGGTGCGGGCGGCGCTGCAGGCGCAGCTCAAGCCGATCTCCGATGCCCATGGCGCGCGCCACAGCGCGTATGACCAAGTCGAAATGTCACCGGGTGGCGCTGTGCACCAGTTGATCCTGACCTTCCTCAATCCTTAAGGAGCAGGCGCCCCTGTACAGGCGCGCCTCACTGTGGTGTCAGACTCGCTCCAGAGCGATCGAGATGCCCTGGCCAACGCCGATGCACATGGTGGAGAGCGCGTAGCGTCCGCCGGTTTCCCTCAGTTCCAGGGCGGCCGTGCCGGCAATGCGGGCACCCGACATGCCGAGCGGGTGACCGAGGGCGATGGCCCCGCCGTTGCGATTGACGCGGGCATCGTCGTCGGCAATGCCGAGGTCGCGGAGTGTCGCAAGCCCCTGGCTGGCGAAGGCTTCGTTCAGCTCGATCACGTCCAGCTGGTCCTGCGTGAGGCCGAGGCGTGTGAGCAGCTTCTTTGAGGCCGGTGCCGGACCAAAACCCATGATACGCGGGGCAACGCCGGCGGTTGCGCCGCCGAGGATGCGGGCGATCGGTGTGAGGCCATATTTCTTCGCGGCCGCCTCCGAGGCGATGATCAGGGCGGCTGCCCCGTCATTGACGCCGGACGCGTTGCCGGCGGTGACCGTTGCGCCTTCCATCTTGTTGATCGGTTTCAGCTTGGCGAGGGCCTCGACCGAGGTCGCGCGCGGGTGCTCATCACGGTCGACGATCACCGGATCTCCCTTGCGCTGAGGAACGCTGATGGTGGTGATTTCCTTCGCCAGCCGGCCATTGCCTTGCGCTTCCGCAGCCTTTGCCTGGCTACGCACGGCAAAGGCGTCCTGGTCTTCGCGGGACACACGGAAATCGATTGCGACGTTGTCGCCGGTCTCCGGCATGGAATCGACGCCGTACTGTTTCTTCATCTGCGGGTTGACGAAACGCCAGCCGATGGTGGTGTCGTAGATCTCGGCATTGCGGGAAAAGGCGGTGTCGGCCTTGGGCATGACGAAAGGCGCGCGGCTCATGCTTTCGACACCGCCGGCGATCATCAATTCGGCCTCACCGGATTTGATGGCGCGGGCGGCGGTGATGACGGCATCCATGCCAGAGCCGCAGAGGCGGTTGATCGTGGTGCCGGGAACGGCCATGGGAAGGCCTGCCAGCAGCAGCGACATGCGGGCCACGTTGCGGTTGTCTTCGCCGGCCTGGTTTGCGCAGCCGTAGATGACGTCGGCAACGGCTTCCCAGTCCAACGAAGCGTTGCGCTCCATCAGCGCCTTGAGGGGAACTGCCCCGAGATCGTCGGCGCGGACGGCGGAGAGGGAGCCGCCGAAACGACCGATTGGCGTGCGGATGTAATCGCAGATGTAAGCTTCAGTCATGTCGATTTCCTCAGAGTGCCGGTACGACGAGATCGACCACCGGGCCGTCGGTGTGCAGGGGAGCCCCGGTCATGGCCTGGAGTTCGTCCAGGGGCATGGCAGCCAGTTTCTCGCGAACGATGAAGTGTCCGTCCTTGATGTCGATGACGGCATGGCTGGTATAGACGCGGGTGATGCAGCCGACGCCGGTGAGCGGAAACGTGCAACGCTCAACGAGTTTCGGCTTGCCGTCCTTGGTGCAATGTTCGGTGATGACGAAGACCTGCTTTGCGCCATGCACCAGATCCATGGCGCCGCCGACGGCGGGCACGCCCTTGGAACCGACCCGCCAGTTGGCGAGGTCGCCGTTTTCGGCCACCTGGTAGGCGCCGAGGATGGCGACGTCGAGATGGCCGCCACGCACCATGGCAAAGCTGTCGGCATGGTGGAAGAAGGCCGCCCCCGGCTTCAGCGTCACGGCCTTCTTGCCGGCATTGATCAGGTTCCAGTCCTCCTCGCCTTCGGCCGGTGGTTCGCCGAAATTGAGGATGCCGTTCTCCGTGTGGAAGATCGCTTCGCGACCGGGTGGCTGATAACGCGCCACCATTTCCGGGAAGCCGATGCCGAGGTTGACATAGGCGCCGTCTTCGATGTCCTGGGCAGCTCGCCAGGCAATCTGGGCGTTGGAGAGCTTGATGTCTTCGCGTGTATCAAGGGTCATGCGTAGGCCACTCCTGCACGGATGAGCACTTCTTCCTGTTGGGGATCGGCGACTTCAACGACACCGTTGACGAAGATGCCCGGGGTAACGACGTGTTCCGGATCGATCTCGCCCGGCTGCACGATGCGGCTGACCTGGGCGATGGTGGTGGCGGCTGCCATGCACATCAGGGGGTTAAAGTTGCGCCCTGCCTTGTTGTAGGTGAGGTTGCCATGGGTGTCGCCGAGTTCGGCCTTGACGATCGCGACATCGGCCTTCAGCCAGCGTTCCTGGACATAAGAGCGACCGTCGAATTCGGCGATCACCTTGCCGTTGGCGAGTTCGGTGCCAAAACCGGTCGGGGTGTAGAAGGCGGGAATGCCGGCGCCACCGGCGCGGATGCGCTCGGCGAGGGTGCCCTGCGGCACCAGTTCCAGCTCGATCTCGCCGGCGAGGTAGCGATCGGTGAAGGCACGGGGATCGGATGAGCGCGGGAAGGAGCAGATCATCTTCTTCACCATGCCGGCGTCGATCATCGCGGCAATGCCGATGCGGCCATTGCCGGCATTGTTGTTGATCACCGTCAGGTTCTTCGGGCCGCTGTCGATCAAGGCGTGAATGAGTTCGATGGGGGCGCCGGAGCCGCCGAAGCCGCCAATCATGACGGTCGCGCCGTCCTTTATGCCAGCGACTGCTTTCGCCAGGCTCGAGATCGTCTTGTCCATGAGGCCTCCCGTTTGCGCGGTGCGACGCCAGCCGCGTGATCCTGAAATAGGCCCAAGCGGCATCGACAGCAAGAATTTTGTGCGATATATGATTTTTGTTCGATTATCGTACGTGGTTGGAATGTCGATGGGTGACCGAGATCTGATGGGTGGCTTTGCCAAGGGGTTGCGCGTGATCGAAGCCTTCGGCCCCGAGCGGCAGCGGCTGAGCATCGCTGAGGCAGCCGAGATCAGCGGGCTCGATCGAGCGACCGCCAGGCGTTGCCTGCTGACACTTTCGCAGCTTGGTTATGCCGATTACGACGGGAAATTCTTTGCGCTCACCCCAAAGATCCTGCGGCTCGGGCATGCCTGGCTCTCGGCCACTCCGTTGCCGATCATCGTGCAGCCCTTCCTCGATCGCCTGTCCGAGCGACTGGGGCATAGTGCGTCGGCCTCGGTGCTGGATGGCACAGAAATCGTCTACATTGCCCGGGCGGCCCAGAAGCGGGTGATGTCGATCAACCTGATGCCCGGCTCGCGGCTTCCGGCCTACAGCGCTTCGATGGGGCGCGTGCTTTTGGCGGCGCTGAGCGATGTCGAGGTTGCAGCAATCCTCGCTGCCTCCTCGATCACGGCGCATACGCCTCTGACGCGCACCGATCCACAAGACCTGATGGCCGAGATCGGCCGTGTCAGGACCCAGGGTTATGCGGTGATCGACCAGGAGTTGGAGATGGGGCTCTGCTCGATCGCCGTTCCCGTGAGCGATGCAAGGGGGAGGGTGGTCGCAGCCGTCAATGTCGGCGCACCGGCGGCCATGTTGTCTGCCGAAGCGCTGCCCCGGCATTGTCTCGACGCCCTGCGCGAGGTGCAGGCGGGTCTTCGTCCCCTGCTGCCGTGATGCCGTCAGTCCGGCCTGATGTCCGCCGCCACGTCGCGGATCGTCCGCATCAGAAGTGCGAGCGGCATGGAGGGGACCGAATCGGCGCGGACGGTGAGGCCGACCGGCCCCTTCGTCTCGCTGGTGTCGATCGGCAAAGCGGCCAGTGTGCCGTCGTCGAGATCGGTTGCCACGACGCCGGCCGAGATGATCCAGATGGCATCGGTCGCGCGGACGAAGGCGCGGCCGAAACTGTCGGACACTGTCTCAATCTGGGTCGGCAGCGCCGAGATGCCGTTGGCAATCAGGTAGCGCTCGACGAAGGGCCGGATGATCGAGGCACGGGTCGGCATCAGGACCGGATACCGCTCCAGTTCGGTGAACACCCCACGTCCCTGATCGAGAAGGGGATGGCCGGCGCGGACGCAGAAGATCACCTGCTCCGAATAGAGGTGCTCGAAGGAAAAGCCCGTCATCTGCTCGGGTGCCGCCAGACGGCCAACGACAAGATCGAGATCCCCCACCCGCAATTGCTCCAGCAGCACGGCGTTCTCCCCGGTGACGATCTTGATCCGCGCGGGAATGTCCTCGCGCAGGAACTTGGTCATGGCTTGCGGCATGATGCGGGTCGAAACCGTGGGAAGGGCGCCGACGCGGATCGGCGGGGCATCGGCATGCAGGGCATGCGAGACGGAATCGAATCCCTGTCGCAATGCGGTCAGGGCCGCGCCGGCATGTTTCAGGAAGGCCTCACCATACCGGGTGATGCGGATGCCGCGGCCGTCGCGCTCGAAAACGGCGACGCCGAGGACCTCCTCCAGTTCGCGGATGGTCTTTGTCACCGCCGGCTGGCTCACATGCAGGATTTCCGCCGCCTTCATGACGCTCTTCTGACGCGCGACCTCGACGAAGGTCTGCAGGTGGCGAAACTTGATGCGGTTGTCGACCATGGCGAATTCATAACCCGGCAGTTAAGGGTGAGGTGGAAAACATCATTTTACCTAACCAAACTGCGCAAGCAATATGGCTATAGTGGAGGAAACATTCGTGCAATTCGTTCGGGTCAACGAAGTGGCGCTGCATTACCAGGTCATCGGTGGACCGGCGCAGCGCCCTGTCATCGTGTTCATCAATTCGCTGGGAACCGACTTTCGCATCTGGCGCGACGTGCTCGTTCGCCTTGCAGGCGATTACCCGCTGCTCACCTATGACAAGCGCGGCCATGGGTTGTCGGATGTTGGCGAGCACCCTTATTCTATCGACGATCACGTCGACGATCTGATCGGGCTTTTGGAGCATCTCAATGTTCGGCAGGCGGTGATTTGCGGCCTTTCCGTCGGCGGGTTGATCGCCCAGGGTCTCTATGCGCGGCGGCCCGATCTAGTGCGGGCGCTGATTTTGTGCGATACCGCCCACAAGATCGGCACGACCGACATGTGGGCCAACCGGATCAAGGCGATCGAGGATGGAGGGCTTGCCGGCATCGTCGACGGCGTGATGGAGCGCTGGTTCACGCCGGCGTTCCGCGACCCGGCGAACCCGGCCTTTCCCGGTTACCGCACCATGATGCTCCGCCAGCCGGTCGATGGTTATATCGGGACCTGTGCCGCCATCCGCGACGCGGATTTCACGGTGGCTGCGCCGAAGATCGCGGTGCCGACGCTGTGCGTCGTCGGCGATCAGGATGGCGCAACACCGCCAGACCTCGTTCTGTCGCTCGCCCGGCTCATTCCTTCCGCGCGCTATGAAGTCATCCAGGGTGCCGGCCATATCCCTTGCGTCGAGCAGCCGGAGGCGCTGACCGCTGTCATCGAGGCCTTTCTTTCGCCTCTCGTTTCAGGAGATCCATCCCATGGCTGATGCCCGCAGCCCCTCCGATCGTTACCGGCAGGGAATGGCAACGCGACGGTCCGTGCTCGGTGACGCCCATGTCGATCGCGCCTCGTCTGCTGCGACCGAATTCGACCAGCCCTTCCAGGAGATGATTACCGAAGGGGCCTGGGGCACGGTCTGGTCGCGGCCAACGATCAGCAAGCGCGAGCGTTCGATGATCACCATCGCGCTTCTTGCGGCACTCGGTCACGATGAGGAGGTCGCCATGCATGTGCGGGCGACCGTCAATACGGGTGCCAGTCGCGAAGACATCTGCGAATCCTTGCTGCATGTCGCCATCTATGCTGGTGTGCCGGCGGCAAACAGGGCGTTCAAGATTGCCAAGCAAGTGTTGGACGATCTGGGCGCTGAGCGGTCTGCAGGAGGAAGCCATGACTGAACACGGCAATCGCAAGCCGGA
>JARXAQ010000272.1 GCA_029865825.1 Rhizobium sp. | reverse complement strand
CTGGAAGATCATGGTGATATCGTTGCCGCGTACCGCTCGCAGATCCGGCTCGCTCGCGTTCATCAGGTCCTGGCCGTCGAACAGGATTTCGCCCGAGGGATGGCTGGCGGACGGATAAGGCAGCAGCTTGAGGATCGATGCAGCGGAAACCGACTTGCCCGACCCTGACTCGCCGACCAGCGCGACGATCTCGCCGCGCCCGATGTCGAACGAGATCCGGTTCACAGCCAGGCTCTCTCGCCCTCCCTGATGGAAGGCGACGGACAGATCGCGCACGGACAGGAGGGGTTGAGCTTCGTTGCTCATCGAAACGTCTTCCTCGGATCAAACGCGTCGCGGACGGCTTCGCCAACGAAGATCAGCAGCGACAGCATGATGGACATGGTGAAGAAGGCGGTTAGCCCGAGCCAGGGCGCCTGTAGATTGCGCTTGCCTTGAGCGATCAGTTCGCCGAGCGAGGGCGAGTCAGGCGGCATGCCGAAACCGAGAAAATCCAGTGAGGTCAGTGTTGTGATAGAGCCCGACAGGATGAAGGGCAGGAAGGTGAGCGTCGCGACCATGGCGTTGGGCAGAAGGTGGCGGAACATGATCGTCCAATTGCCCACGCCGAGCGCGCGGGCGGCATTGACGTATTCGAAGTTTCGCGCGCGCAGGAACTCGGCGCGGACAATGCCGACAAAACCGACCCAGGAAAACAGGAGCATGATGCCAAGCAGGACGAAGAAGCCGGGCGGCAGGATCGCTGCGATGATCAGCAGGATGTAGAGCACCGGCATGGACGACCAGATCTCGATGAAGCGCTGCATCAGAAGGTCCGTCCAGCCGCCGAAATAGCCCTGGACGGCACCGGCCGTGACGCCGATTGCGGCCGACGCGATCGTCAGGACAAGACCGAACAGGATTGAAATCCTGAACCCGTAGATCATGCGGGCCGTGACGTCACGCGCCTGATCGTCAGTCCCGAGCCAGTTCATGTTGCCGAGTTCGCAGTTCGGATCCTCTGCCTTCAGCGGATAGGCAGCGCAACGCTCTTCCCGGTCCATCAGCCAGAATGGCGGCGTTGGGGCCGAGCGTGGCACTTCAGAGTTCACCGTCCGGTAGGAGTAGCGGATCGGTGGCCAGATCATCCAGCCGTTGGCGTTGATCTCGTCGGCGATGAAGGGTGAGCGGTAATCGGTGACCGCCAGAAAGCCGCCGAACTTCTCTTCCGGATAGTCGACGACGACGGGGAAGAGGATTTCGCCCTTGTAGGACGCGAGTACGGGCCGATCATTGGCGATGAATTCCGCAAACAGGCTGAGCAGGAAGAGGACCATAAAGATCCAGAACGACCAGTAGCCGCGGCGATTGGCCTTGAAATTCTCGAGCCGGCGCCGGCTCGTCGGCGTCAACCAGGCTTTGCGAGGGGCCTCTGCGACGGACGTGTCGATGACGGTCATCAGACATCCCTCCGGTCGAAATCGATGCGCGGATCGATCCAGGTGTAGATCAGATCCGAGAGCAGACCGACGACGAGCCCCATCAGCGAAAAGATGTATAGCGTGGCAAAGACGATCGGATAGTCGCGATTGACGATCGCGAGGTAACCGAGGCGGCCTAGGCCATCGAGGGAGAAGATGTTCTCGATCAGCAGCGAGCCGGTGAAGAAGGCGGAGATGAAGGCGCCGGGTAGGCCGGCAATGACGATCAGCATGGCATTGCGGAAAACGTGCCCGTAAAGCACCTGCCGCTCCCCCAGACCTTTGGCACGGGCGGTCACGACATACTGCTTCTTGATCTCGTCGATGAAGGAGTTTTTCGTCAGCAGGGTCGTCGTCGCAAATCCGGATAGCAAAAGTGCGATAAGCGGCAGCGTCAGATGCCAGAAGTAGTCGATGATCTTCTGCCACCAGGACAGGTCGGCAAAATTGTCGGAGGTCAATCCGCGCAACGGGAACCAGTCGAAAAAGGAGCCCCCCGCAAACAGCACGATAAGCAGGATGCCGAACAGGAATCCGGGCACGGCGTAACCGATGACGATTACACCCGAGGTCCAGACGTCGAAGGTGGAGCCGTCGCTGACCGCTTTGCGAATGCCCAGCGGGATGGAAATCATATAGGAGATCAGCAGCACCCAGATGCCGAGCGAGATCGAGACCGGCATCTTTTCGATGATGAGATCGATGACAGAGGTGTTGCGGAAAAAACTCTCGCCGAAATCGAAGCGGATGTAGTTGCCCATCATTTCGAGGAAGCGTTCGAGGGGCGGCTTATCGAAGCCAAACTGCTTTTCGAGTTTCGCAATCAATTCAGGGTCGAGACCCTGTGCTCCGCGATACTGCGCACCTCCCTCATCTGTCGACGAGGACTGATTGAGCATATCCCCGCCACCCGAAAGACGCGCGTCGGCACTATCGCCCTGACCGCTCAGCTGAGCGATCACCTGTTCCACAGGGCCACCAGGTGCGAACTGGATGACGATGAAGGAAATGCCCATGATGCCGATGATCGTGGGGATCATCAAAAACAAGCGTCTGAGAATATATGCGGTCATACGGGTCGCCCCATCCTGGCATATTCGCCAAACCGCATTCCACAATCATCCATCAAATCCGCCAGTCTCCATCGTGAAGCGATTCGTGTGCTCCATTCCTAGCCCGTCAGGCGGTGTGCGCAAGAGCCGCCATTCCCGTCAGGGGGTCTTCGCCCACCACACGGACGGAAAGCCCGTGCTGTAGGTGGGCAATTCCGCCGGATGTTCGAACTTGTCCCAGTAAGCGTAACGGGCGGTCCTGCCATAATAGAGCGGTATGACGTAATCATGGGCAAGAAGGATTCGATCCATCGCCTTTGTTGCGGCAACCTGCTCCTCTCGGTCGGCGGGGAAAATGATCTTCTCGATGAGAGCATCCACGGCCGGATCGGCTATGCCAGCATAGTTCTGAGACCCTTGCTGATCGACGGAAGCTGATGACCAATAGGTGCGCTGTTCGTTTCCGGGGTTGAGGGTCTGCGCCCAGACCGTCCACGTCATGTCATAGTCGAAGGCGCGCGTTCGATTGGTGTATTGCGAATCATCGACGGTACGCACCTGCATATCCACGCCGATCTTGCGCAATTGCTGCTGATAGGGAACTGCGACAATTTCGAGTTGGGGGCTGGAGAGCAGCAACTCGAACCGGAAAGGCTGACCGGTTTTCGAATTCACCATGGCATTACCGCGCAGTTCATAGCCGGCCTGCTTGAACAACTCGACGGCCTTGCGAAGATTTTCGCGCGTGGCTTGCGGGCTGCCACCAACCGGGTTGGCATAGGGCGTATCGAAAACAGAAGCCGGAACCTCGCTCTTCAGAGCCGTCAGGACCTCCAGTTCCTTGCCCTGCGGCAGGCCGCGTGCGGCGAGTTCAGTTCCGAAGAAGAAGCTGTCCACCCGTTGATACGCGCCATAAAAGACGGTTCGGTTGAGATCCTCGAAATCGAGTGCGTAGTTCAACGCCCGCCGAACCCGCTGATCCTTGAAGAGATCCCGCCGCATGTTCGGCACCAAAGCCTGCATGACGCCAGTGGCACGGTACGGGTTTTCAAACTCTTCCTTTTTCACACGACCGTCTTTCACAGCGGGAAAGTCGAAACCGGTCGCCCAGCGTGCCGCGCGTGTCTCCTGCCAGAAGTCGGTATTGCCTGAACGGAAGGCCTCGAATTCGACGTCGCGATCGCCGAACATGGTGTAGGTCACCACCGCGAAATTGTTCTGGCCGACATTCACGTTGAGATTCTTGGCCCAATAGTCGTCACGCAACTCGTAGCGAATGGTTGATCCCGCCTTGAAGTCGGCGATCCGGTAAGGGCCGGATCCCAGCACCGCTTCCAGCGTGGTTCGGGAAACGTCCCGTGGCTTGCCATCAGGGCCATTGGCTTCCCACCAATGCTTGGCCATCACCGGAAACTGGCCGAGAATCATCGGCAGTTCGCGATTGTTCTTCTGGTCGAAGCGGAAGGTGACGTCGCGGGGTCCGGTCTTCTCGGCAGCGGTCACGTGGCTGTAGTAGTTGGTGTAGACCGGGTTGAGTTCCTTCAGTTTTTCGAAGCTGAATATCACATCTTCGGGCGTTACCGGCTGACCGTCTGCGAAGCGCGCCTCGGAACGCAGCCGGAATGTTGCGGTGGCGAAATCCGGTGGGAAGGACACGCCTTCTGCCAAGAGGCCGTAACCGGTCGACACCTCGTCATCGACATCCTTCAGCAATGTATCGAAAACATTTGCCAGGCCCGGTGCCGCTTCGCCCTTGTTGAGAAAGAGATTGAAACTGTCGAAGGTGCCGGTTGCCGACATTTGGAGCGTACCGCGCTTTGGCGCTTCGGGGTTCACATACTCAAAATGCGGGAAATCTGGCGGGTATTTGACATCTCCGACAATGGCAACGCCGTGCCGGAACGGATCGGCAGGTTCCTGTGCCATGGCGCCACCACCGCAAACCACGGCTGCTGCCGCCCAAGCCCAATTGTGAATTCGCCTCGTCAATGCCATGCCAAATCCCCGGTCCTTTTCTTTGACAGCAGAATAGGACAAAACCCTGAGAAATACAGGGATGGTTACACAGATGTGAAACCGGCGACGTTCGCAGTTTCACCTGAATCCTATTTCAAGTTAGCATTGCTCGAGTGATTCATCCGCTCGCGCGGATCGTCTAAACGCAAGGAATGCCCTCGATGTCATCGCCCCACCCCCGCCGCCCCCTTGCTTCGGCGCTGATGTTCCTAGCAGCCTTGACAGCCGCCTCCACTGACGTGGTGCAGGCACAGGAGAGGCCAGCCAAGGAGCTGTTTGGCGGCGTGACGCTCCCGACACGGGCCGCACCCTCTCCCTACGGCTCCTATGCCAAGGGCTGCATCTCCGGTGCAGTCGCCATACCCACGGACGGACCGACATGGCAGGCCATGCGCCTGTCGCGCAACCGGCGCTGGGGTCATCCGCAATTGATCGGCCTGCTGGAACGTTTTTCGCGCGACGCTGTGCAGTTGGGATGGGGATCGGGCATCCTGATTGGCGACATTTCGCAACCGCGCGGCGGGCCTATGCTGTCCGGCCATGCCTCCCACCAGGTCGGGCTCGACGCCGACATCTGGTTCACGCCAAAGCCGGCACAGCCACTAACCGCCAGCCAGCGGGAGGACATGCCGTTCACCTCCATGCTCGACAAACGGAAGT
>JARXAQ010000269.1 GCA_029865825.1 Rhizobium sp. | reverse complement strand
ATCGGCTGGTTACTCGGCAAAGCCGGAAGCGCGAAGATTGGGTGTGCGGTTTGACGTTTCGTCGGTGCGTGCGCCCGAATCGATCGGGAGACATATTGAGACGATGATTCTGCGAATCTCCCTGTTCCTTCCTTCATCTGGTCTGTTGATTCCGGTTTCGGACTGCGCCCTGTCGTCCTCACACACCCGGGCACTCGGCTTGCACGGCGCGGCGAATCCGCTTGCGCAGCGCCGTTTAGCCCCATTTTTGCCCCGTTATGACACGGGCGGTGTCTTGAGAGGATCCGCTAAACCCTGATGAATAAAGGGTTTTCTTAATGCCTTGTTAATAACTTCCGGCCGCTTGGGGCGATTTTGTGTCGTTTCAGCAACAGCGCAGGGGGAAGGGGCCGCCAAACAGAGCGAACTGGCAAGTTGGTGATTGCGCCAGCGGTCCCGTCTTGTATTTTCAACTCCGGAAGCAAGGGCGGTTGATCGTCCGACTTCTTAAATGTTGGGGATGGGGCAGGGAATACTGTCCTTCAGTATAATACCCAGACCTGTTTGAAACTTTTGACTGGAGGTCAGAAATGAACATCAAGAGCCTTCTTCTCGGCTCCGCTGCAGCTCTCGCAGCAGTATCCGGCGCCCAGGCAGCTGACGCTATCGTAGCTGCTGAGCCGGAACCAATGGAATACGTTCGCGTTTGCGACGCTTTCGGCACTGGCTACTTCTACATCCCCGGCACTGAAACCTGCCTCAAGATCGGCGGCGAAGTTCGTGCGACGGTTTACGTCAACGAAACTGAATCGGCTGACGGCGACGACTGGGACAGCGAAGTCCGCGCTCGTGTCGTTCTCGAAACCAAGAGCGACTCGGAAATCGGCACGATCGGTTCCTACATCCGCCTCCAGGCTTCGCAGGGTGCTGACCTCGGTCGCGAATCCATCGGCATCGACCAGGCCTACATCACCGTTGGTGGCTTCAAGGTCGGCCGTTCGCTGACTTGGGCTGACGACTGGGGTCTGGCTGGTGAATCGGATGCCTTCTTCGGCAACGCCCGTTTCAACACTGCCAACTACACCTACACTTCGGACGCGTTTACTGCCGGTATCGGCATCGACGATCTGTCTGACGTATACACCGGCAACGAAGTTGGTATGGAAGCTGTCGTTTCCGCATCGCTCGGTGCAGCGACTGTTGTCGTCAACGGCGTCTATGACTTCGCTGACGAAGAAGGTGCAATCGCCGGCGTCGTAACCGCCGACCTCGGTCCGGGCACGCTCGGCATCGCTGGTGCCTGGGCTTCTGGCTACTCGACCGGCTACGACTTCGAAGCCGAGTGGGCTGTTGGTGCCGCCTACACGTTCAAGGCAACCGAGAAGCTCTCCATCACTCCGCAGGTCTTCTACTACGGTGACGTCGCTGATGCCGGCGCATTCACCTCGGTCGACGCCTGGGCTGCTGACCTCTACGTCGAATACGCATTGGCTGCCGGTCTGACCGCTTCTGCCGATGTTCGTTACACCGACCTCGACGGTGGCGACAGCAACTGGGACGGCTTCGTTCGCCTGACCCGTTCGTTCTAATCCACAACGGATTAGCGAGACGACTTTGGGGTCCGGCTTTTTTAAGCCGGACCCTTTTCGGCACTCAGCGACCCGATGATTGGATCGTTGAAATGCAAGGTGTTAGCCCCTCCCCGGCTTCGGTCGGGTCCTTTGGAAAGGAGACGTGTTTGCAGGCATAATCCGGGCTCGAGGCGAGCCGCTCACAAAAGTTTGTGCTGTTTTGCACTATACTTTTTATAATTCATAACAAATATCTGCGCCCGTGGGGACGGGCGGTGGGCTCGTTCGCGTGCCTGCCAAAGGGATGTGGGGACATTATGCAAGTGGAAATGCCGGCCGGACGGGGGTTCGACAGCTTTGTCGACGTGCCCAAATATTCCGTCCATTATCAGTACAGTCAGGGCAACAGCCTGCATGAGGTGCGCGAAACGACGCTTCGCGAGCTTTTCGGCAAATATGGCGACCTGCTGTGGATGAATGGCAGCCACAAATATAACGTGACAAATTTCATCGGAGAACTCCACGATCTCCTCGATATTCCGAGCTTTTCGGCTTTTCCAGACGAGATGCTCGACCAATTGATTGGCAAATTGCGCAAGCGCGGTAACAGCAACGCCACCATCAATCGAAAGATGGCGGCCTTAAGCAAACTGCTGCGAAAGGCTTTCAAAATGGGAGACGTTCATAGTCTGCCGGAATTTAAACGACAAAAGGAGAAGGCGGGACGAATCCGTTTTCTCGACCGCGAGGAAGAGGACCTGCTGTTCTCGGAGATTCGCGCGCATTCAGAGCTTTACTACCGTTTCTGCTTGTTTCTCGTCGATTCAGGTGCGCGCCTAAGCGAAGGGCTGAACCTGCGTTGGGGCGACATGCACAAGGATCGCGTCACTTTCTGGGTGACGAAGTCGGGCCGCTCGCGCTCGGTTCCCCTCACCCAGCGGGCGGCCGCAGCAATTGCTGCCTCGGACCGGCGTCATGCCGGACCCTTTGCCGAGATCGACCAGCAACGCTTTCGCGTGGCCTGGCACCATGCCAAGGACGCGGTCGGCTTTGCCGATGACAAGGATGTCGTACCCCACGTGCTGCGCCATACCTGCGCGTCACGCCTGGTCCAGGGCGGCATCGATATCAGGCGCGTTCAGATGTGGCTCGGTCACCAGACTTTGACCATGACCATGCGCTACGCCCATCTCGCGTCGCATGATCTCGACATGTGTGTACCCGTTCTTGAGAGGGCTGCATCCTGATGCGGTCTTTTTGGAAGTGACATGACGGCGCGACCTTCACTTTGAAGGGAAGAATTTCGATCCTCCAGCATCGTTCTTCAGAACGAGAAGGCCCGGTTTCAAACCGGGCCTTCTCGCTATGGTCATATCGAGACAGAGCGACGCTCCATCCATCTCTCGCTCAGGCGAGCAATTGCTTGAGATCTTCTGCCGGATTTTGCAGGATCGCGCGGTCGGCGTTGCGCCCGAGTTCCAGCAGTTTCTTGCCCGTGACATAGGCCTTGGCGTCGTTGATCGCATCGACGGCGATCAGGTGGCCCTGTCGGAAGTACCAGACAGACAGGCTGCCTTCGCGGGCACCCGGGCGTGTCAGGGTCTCGTCATAGCCCAAGTTGAAGCCGGCGATCTGCAGCTTCACCTCGTATTGGTCGGACCAGAACCAGGGTTTCGGTCGATAGGGTTCCTCGCCGCCCGCAAGCACCGATGCGACGGCTTCGGCCTGGTCGACAGCGTTCTGCACGGATTCGAGCCGGACGCGTTCGCCGTGCCAATCCTGGACAGCGCAATCGCCCACGGCAAAGATCTCGGGATCGGACGTGCGGCCATGGGCATCGACGAGGATACCGTTCATCGTCTCGATACCCGCCTCCGACGCCAAAAGGTCGTTCGGCAAAACGCCGATCCCGACAATCACCAGATCGACGTCGAGCACGGTGCCGTCCGAGAGTTCTGCACCTTTCACTCGGCCGTCGAGCCCAATGAGGCGCGTCAGACCCGTGCTTTCGCGGATCGCTACGCCCTCGGCCTGATGAATCGCGCGCATCGCATCCGCCGTTTCACGGGCGGCGACCCGGGCAAGGATTCGGTCTGCCATCTCGATCAGTGTGACGTCGAGGCCAAGTTTGCGCGCGACGGCCGCCGCCTCGAGGCCGATATAGCCCCCGCCGATGATCAGCAACCGGCGTCCGGCCTTCATCTCGCCGGCCAGCGCATCGGCATCTGCCTTGTCACGCACGGTGACAACACCGGTCAGATCGCCGCCGATCGACGCGGGAAGGCGGCGCGGCGTAGCGCCCGTGGCGAGCACCAGATTATTGTATGGAACGACGCTACCGTCGAACAGGCGCACCACCTTCTGCGCGCGGTCGATCGCTTCGACCGGTGTCGACAGACGGATCTCCACCTCGTTTTCGGCGTACCAGGTCTCCGCCCGGAAGGCCAGCCGATCGAAATCCATTTCCCCAAGCAGGTATTTTTTGGAGAGTGGTGGCCGTTGATAGGGAAGACATGGCTCCGAGCCGATGATGGTGATCGGACGGTCGTCCTTGAGAGACCTCAGTTTCGCTGCAAGAGCAAAACCCGCCTGCCCCGCCCCGATGATCACCAGCCTGCCTGCCACTGTCCAAGCCTCTCACTTTACATCGACGAACTGCGCCAACATCGAAGCGCAGTCCCACACTCCACCCAAGGCCTAGCTTCGTGCCCGGAGTCGGTCAAGGGCGGCTTGTCGGCCGCGACAGACTGACCCGGCCATCCTAGAAAGCAGAACGCCCTCGGCATTTTATCGATCACCTTCAGAAAGTATCGACGAAGTTGGTTTAATTTGGGACCGTAATAAACGGTCGAGGGAGGGTGCGATGCCCTTGCTACACATACCAGACGCTAAAGCGGATGTTCCACGGGACCAGGCCTTCGAGCGGTTCCGGATCGATCGGCCGGGCAAGATCATCTTTGTCGGGCATCATCTGACGACCAAAAGCTCGCTTCGCTGCCTGATCCGCAGCATCTCCCTCTACGGCGCAGACCTCGAAGTCTCGCCGCATGTCACCGTGCCGAGCAACTTCTTCCTCGAAATACTCGGTATCCATGACGAAATCGGCTGCACGGTGATCCGCCGCGAGGCCGAAAAACTTACCGTCGGGTTCAACATGCTGATCGATGCCGACTTCCTGCACCATGTGGTCCGGCTGTCCTTCGAACTCAGCCACTGAACCTATTTCCGCTTCCTCGCTCAGCCAGCCGGATCGCGAACCGATCCGGCTTGTCTGTTTTTGTGACCGGAGCGCAAAATCGTTCAAAAGCCTCACCGGGAAATTTTAGGCTTTGTTAAAACTTGAAGGAAGTTGTTGATCCTACTGAAAATATTTGTGGACAGAGTGAGGTCGAGACAAGATGAGGAGTGCGTGAAATGCCCATGGAAAGTGCCACGCATCTGGGGACAGTTTCCTCCGAAATGTACGAGCGCAAATGGGAGCGCTTCTACGTGCAGCGCCCGGCCCGCGTCATGTCGGTCAGCCCGGGCCTGAGCGGCATCACCATTCGCAGCTGCCAGGTCATGGACATCTCCCGCGGCGGTGCAGGCCTCGAATTGACCACCACCATCGGCCTCTCTTCCCATTACTATCTGCAGATCATCGGCCTTGCCGACCGCATCGGCTGCGCGGAAGCCTATCGCAACGGCAATCGGGTCGGCGTCAAGTTCATCGCACCCATTTCCGAATCCATGCTGCACCGAATCGTGCGCGCCGACTTCATGCTGGGCGACGAGCTCAAGCAGCCGCTCAAGCCCTTCCAGAACGGAAACGGTGCCCGTCTCGGACGTTGAGCGGAACCTCGGTCGGTAGCGGACGGTTCGGGCCTTTCCCGGTCTTGCGCAGGCGACAGCACTTCTTATTGTGGGCGTTCCGATCCTCTCCATTCCGGATGCCTTCAGCATATGACCGCCTTCTCCCGCTTCACCCCGCTCGCCGCCTCGCTCCCCGCCACCGTCCCGTTTGTCGGGCCGGAAGCCATCGAGCGGCAACGCGGCATGCCGGTCAAAGCGCGCATCGGCGCCAATGAGAGCGGCTTTGGTCCTTCTCCGTCCGTCCTGAAGACCATTGCGGATAGGGCCGGCGAGATCTGGAAATACAATGATCCGGAAAATCACGCGCTGAAAACCGCGCTTGCCGCGCATCTCGGCCTCCGGCCTGACAACTTCGTCATCGGCGAAGGCATCGACGACCTGCTCGGCCTGATCGTGCGGCTCGTCATCGAACCCGGCATGCCTGTTGTCACCTCGCTCGGTGCCTATCCGACCTTCAATTTTCACGTCAACGGTTTTGGTGGCCGTCTGGTGACGGCCCCTTACCGGGACGACCGCGAAGATCTCGATGCGCTGCTCGACCTGGTGAAGCGCGAAGATGCGCCACTCGTCTATTTCGCCAATCCTGATAATCCCATGGGTAGCTGGTGGGATGCTGACAGCATCACTGCCTTTGCGCGGGCGCTGCCTGCAACGACCTTGCTGATCTTCGACGAGGCCTATAGCGAAACGGCGCCCGAGGGATCGATCCCGGCGGCCGATGCCCTGATCGACCTGCCGAACGTGCTCCGCACCCGCACTTTTTCCAAGGCCTATGGCCTGGCCGGTGCGCGCGTCGGTTATGGCATCGGCACGGCCGGTACGGTGTCGGCCTTCGACAAGATCCGCAATCATTTTGGCATGCCGCGGCTTTCGACCGAAGCGGCGCTCACAGCCCTTGCAGACCAGGACTATCTCAGAGATGTGGTCGAGCGGATCAAGGCGGCGCGGGAGAGGATTGCCGGGATTGCGCGGGCGAATGGGCTCACGCCCCTGCCCTCAGCCACCAATTTCGTCGCGATCGATACGGGGCGTGATGGCGTTTACGCCCGCGCCATCGTCGACGGGCTTATGCAGCATGGCGTCTTCATCCGAATGCCTGGGGTGGCACCGCTCAACCGCTGCATCCGCGTCTCGACCGGGCTTCCCGCCGATCTCGATCTCTTCGAACAGGCGCTGCCGCAGGTGCTGAAGACACTCGACTAAGACCTCAGCCACAATAGAAAAAACCGCGCCGGCCTTGTTCCTGCCGGTCGCGGTTTTTGACAAGTGTTGGCACTGGCCCCGTCCAAAGGTCCCCCGCCACGTTCCCCTTTCGGGTTCTTCTTGTGATAGCGCCCGCCGCAGATCGCGGCGGAGAAGGATCAGTGCATGGTCATCCATTCGCGGGCGGCACGAAGCGCCTCGGCGAGCTGGAGCTTGCTCATGGTCTGGGCGAGATCGGCGCGCAGCTCGGCAGCGCGGTCACAGCCCTTGATGGCGGCGATGTTGAGCCACTTGTGCGCCGAGACCAGATCGATCGGGCAACCGCGGCCGGTCGCATACATCAGGCCCATGTCGCGGAAGACGTCGGCCCGGGTTTCGCCACCCATCGTGGCATTTTCGGAAGTGTGCATTTCAAAGCGTGCCATTGGTTTTGTCCCTGTTTGCCTAGTGGTTACAACGTCCCTGTTTTCCCTTTCGGGTCCCGTCTGATCCGGCGCCGGCTCGTTGTCCGGTCATTCTCGTTTCAGTCGGGGGCGGCGGGTTTTTCCCCTGCTCGTTTGATGAGCCCACTATGCCGCACGGCCTTCAAAAACCGCTTAAAATGCATCCTTAATTTGCTGAAAACAAAGTACAAATGCTTCGTAAACTTGGTTTTTTGTTAAGCACTACAAGCCTTGGAAATTAAGGAATCCGAGCCGAATTTTACGAAGCCTTCATCTTTGAAAATCAACCGATCATTCACTATGATCCACGAAGCCAATTTGCCGAATGGCCGGAAACGCTGTGTTTTTTGCTTGTCCACCGCGGTTCAAAACCGGCGGATTGCATTTTACCTTTACGTGTGCGTAAGATATTTCTTAACCGGTGACCGGCTCTCCAGGAGGACCACGGGAGCGTTTGCCGGCAAAAACATCATTCCTGGGAGGAGAGATCAGACATGCGGACACTTATCATCGCGGCAGCGCTCGCACTTTCGGCGTTTTCGGCACAGGCAGCCGAGCCGATCGAAGGCAACTGGAAGACCACAAGCGGCGCCACGGCCCAGATCGCGCCGTGCGGCGGCAGCTTCTGCGTCACGCTGAAGAGCGGCAAGCACAATGGCAAGCAGATCGGCAAGATGGCCGGCTCGGGCGACAGCTATTCCGGCGAGATCACCGATCCGGAAAACGACAAGACCTACTCGGGCTCCGGTACGGTTTCCGGCAGTTCGCTGAAGATGAAGGGCTGCGTGCTCGCCGTGCTCTGCAAGAGCCAGACCTGGACGCGGCTCTGAGCTGAGTCCCACTCCTTCTATATGACAGGCGGCCGGAGCGATCCGGCCGCTTTCTTTTGATCGGTAGAGTTCAGATCGGTTCTCCGACATCGATCCGGTTGCCGTCCGGATCCTCGAAGACGAAGGCGCGCAGGCCATAGTCCTTGTCCGGCAGCCGCTTGAACACCCGCAGTCCGTGGTGTTGGATCAGGTCGTGGAGGGCGTCGACGTTCTCCACCATCATATGCGCAACGTTGAAATCGGCAGCCTTGTGGCCCGGCTGCAGGGTCAGGTGGATTTCGGCCCCTTCCCGCTCCAGGATCATGAAGCCGACCGGATCACCGTTTTCAAAGACGTTCTGAAAGCCGAGATGGCCGATGTAGAAGTCCGTCGCCCGGGCCATGTCGCGGACCGGCAGCGTTGCGGCGACGCGTCCGAAGCGCAGGGGTTTGTCGTCTGTCTTTTGCATGGTTGTCACCATGTTGCCGAGGGTCCCCGCACGATGGGGACGGTGCTCCACCTGCGCGCGGCTCCTTGAAGTGGGATTTGGCGGGACAGTGCCCACCGCAGGTCTTATCGCCCGAAGACTGGCACCTTGGGAAGAGCCCCCACCCGTCTCCACCGCCTGAACGCCAGATGAATTTGTCTCTCAGGCCGCATTCAGGCCGCCTCGTGCATAAAGGCATCACACGAGAACGGAGGCCAAGACGATGGCAACAGTGGTAAGGCGCTTGACGATCATGTCCCTGACGATGGCGGTGTTCGCGATGGTCTTCAGCCATCTCGTCGTCAACAATCAGCCGGTTGCGCGCCATGCCTCGAGCGGGTTGGTCGCCAGCTGCGCGCCGACCGGCCTCAACACCTGCCGGCCGACCTTCTGATTCAGCCTGGGTCTGCGAGGGCATGGAATCGGCCCCGCGCAGAAATCTTGATGCCGGGCACGCGACGTCGTTTGCTTGTCAATGTTCCTCTCCTATAATGCGGCATGAAAACACGAATCTCATCCCCCGTGCCGCTGAATTCCATCAGTCCCGCGCCTTATGAGGCACAATCCTTCACCAATGCGGTGGAGGCCGTCGATGCGCTGACAGTGCTCTACGAGCGCAATACCGGTTTCCTCAATGATGCCTTTTCGGCGCTCGCCAATGGTGGGCCGATCGAGGGGCGCTACCGAGCCTTCTATCCGCAGGTCAGCATGGAGACGACGAGCTTCGGCCATGTCGACAGCCGCCTCTCCTATGGTCATGTGACCTCGCCCGGCATCTACACGACGACGATCACCCGGCCAAAGCTGTTCCGCCACTATCTGAAGGAACAGCTGGCGCTTCTGATGCGCAATCATCAGGTGCCGATCACGGTGTCGGAATCGGCGACGCCGATCCCGCTGCACTTCGCTTTCGGCGAAGGCGCGCATGTCGAGGCCTCAGCAGGCGGCTTGGCCGATATGCAGCTGCGCGACATCTTCGATACGCCCGATCTGACGGTGACCGACGACGAAATCGCCAATGGCGAGTATGAGCCGAAGCCAGGCGAGCCGCATCCGCTGGCGCCTTTCACCGCCCAGCGCATCGATTATTCGCTGGCGCGGCTGTCGCATTACACGGCAACCAGTGCGAACCACTTCCAGAACTTCGTGCTGTTCACCAACTATCAGTTCTATGTCGATGAATTCTGTGCCTTTGCCCGGCAGTTGATGGCCGAGGGCGGCAGCGACTACACCGCCTTCGTCGAGCCCGGCAATGTCATCACCCCGCGCGAAGGTGGCGAGGCCCTGGCCAGCGGCACGCCGCCACCCCGGCTGCCGCAGATGCCCGCCTACCATCTGGTGCGTGAAGGGC
>JARXAQ010000237.1 GCA_029865825.1 Rhizobium sp. | reverse complement strand
GGGCAGCAATTGCCGTTTCAGCGCGTAATAGGCGTCGTTGATCTCTTCCGTCTGGGTGAAGGCACCAGCCTCGGCCCAGCGGGCGAGGAGACCGGCAAGCTGGCCTCGGGCAGCGGCATCTCCCGCCAGTGCCCGGCCGGAGAGCACCATGACGGCCCAGGAGAAATCCTCGGCGGAGGTGTCCGACCCGTAACCGTCGGTGGTCGAGAGCTTGCGGATCGGCTTGAGTTTTGCCCAGGCCGGATCGATCGCAACGCCGAGGCAGAGCGCGCGGATGTCGCGAAAGGCGTCCGTCTGCAGCGTTTCGGCGCGTTTCTCGACGTCGAAGAGGCCCGTCCAGCCGGATGCCTCGGCGGGGCTCACAAGGCCGATCGAGAGGGCCGCGACAGTCGCGAGGGTGAAGAGACTAGCCATCCCGTGCAGCCTCGCTGGTCGTTGCCGGCGAAGGGGTCAGCATCATGCCGGTGCAGATGTTGCGCTTGCGCGGCGGATGCGGCCAGCCGCCAAAATTGCAGCTGTGTACGGCCTCTTCCGGTTCGCAGCTGTCGTCGGTGAGCAAAGCCGAGGTCTCACGCAGGCGCAGCAGGAAGGGAGAGAGCTGGCGCAGGTCGCCGGCGAAAATGTTGTCGCGCTGGCGCCGGTACAGATTGTCGTCGAGCAGCAGTTGGGAGGCGCCCGAGACGTTGATGGCGTCTGCGTTTTCCGAGAAGGCATTGCCACTGATGACGGCCGTGACCAGGGTCTGGAACGGGTCGAGCTCGAAGTTGCGGGTATGGCCCTCGGGCGACTGGCGCAGGTCGGCGACGTAGATGTCGGCGCCGCTCTGGCCGTTGCCGTCGATGCGGTTGTCATACATGCCGACATCGGCGCTGTTGCGGATCTTGACGCCCGCGCGCCGGTTGCGGCTGAGGTCGTTGGCGGCGGCGATGTTGCAGCCGCTCTCGTAAAAGGTCAGGCCATCGCCCTCGTTGGCAACGGCGGTGTTGGCATAGACGATGTTGCGGATGCTGGTGCGGTCCAGCATGATGCCCGAGCCCTTGTTGTGCAGAGAGACATTGCCGACGATGAAACTGTCGTCGACCTCGCGCGAGACGATGATGCCGTGTTTCTTCTGCGAGCCATAGGCGGTGTTCAGCGCGATCAGCAGGTGGCGTGAGCGGTCATGCGGATCGATGCCGTAGATGATGTTGTCGCGGTATTCATTGCCGATGACCCGGACCTGGTCGACTTCATAACTGTAATATCCGTAGCGCAGGTTCTCGAAGCTGTTGTCGACGATATTGCCGGTGGGACGGTTTTCGTCGAAGGCATAGAGGGATTGCACGGCCGCACCGCTGGACTGGGTGAGGCCGAAGGCCTTGCTGCTGTCATATCCGAGCATGGCGAGCCGGCTGCCGGCGATCTGGATGTCGCTGCCGCCCCAGGCGGTGATGAAGGGCCGGAAATTGGCCCTGGTCTTGTCGCTGGCAACGGCCGGCTGGCGGGTGACTTCGTCATAGCCGAGGATTTCGGCATCTTGGACGATGAGCCGGCCGGCGACCGCGATAAAGGCGCCCGACTGCACGCCGAGTTTGTATTGCCGGAATTCTGCGCCGGACATCAGCAGCGTGGCGCCGGGCAGGACGATGATCGGAACGCGGACGAGAAGGGTGTCGCCATCGACGACGAGCAGGCGTCGTCCGCTGGTCTCCGGCAGGTCGCGCAGCAGAGCGCCCAGGGTGACGACCCCCTTTTCGACGGCGATATAGCGTGGCCAGGTCATCTGCTGGGAGAGCTGGACCTGGTGGATGGCGGCCTCGCCGCCCGTGGTGAGCTTGAAGGCTTCCAGGCTGAAGGGGCTGAAGCCGAGGATGGCGAGATGACCGACGCCGGCACCTGGGGCCGGAACGCGCGCCCGCAACATCGCCGCGTCATGGTCGAAGATGTCGGGCATGGCGACATCGGGCAGGATCCGTGTCGAGGGGGCCGGTGCCAGGATCTGGTGCCGGCCGATGGTGAAATCGGCCGGCTGGCCCGCGGCTGCAGCCGTGGCCGACGCCAAGGGATCGATCTGCGGATCGTTCAGCCATCCCTTGACGTCGAGCGCTTTCGCCCGGGCTTCGGCCATGCGGCGCAAAGCCGGGACGCGCGCCTGCCAGGGGAGATCGGCAACGCTGGTAACGAAGCGTTCGATTTCCCCGTTTTTCTCGAAGGCTGCGTAGGCGAGGTCGGCGCGCAAGGTGGCGGCGAGGTCGGCCGGCAGGCGCTCCAGCCGGCCCTGCGCGGGCACGAGGGCTCCCTGCTTGACCAGCAGGCCGGCGATCTCCTCCTCCGCCTGGCGTTTTGCATCGTCGTCCGTGATGCTGTCGAGCAGGCTGTCGGCACGGGCGAGTTCACCAATGCGGGCGAAGGCGACCGCGATGTCGGCACGGCTTTCGTCGACGTCCTGGGCGTTGGCGATCACGGCCACAGCCTCGTCCAGTACTGAGCGCGCAGCGGCCTTGCCCTTGCCCTGCGACGCAAGGGCGATGCCGATCAGGATGCGGCAGCGGGTTTCCTCACCCGATGCCTGCGCCAGATAATCGCGGGCAAGGCGAATGTCGCCCGCGTCGGTTGCCCGGTCCGCCAGCGCTTCGACCACGCGGTCGCGATCGGGGGCGGCGGCAATGTCGCCGAGAAGCGCGATCGCATCCTTCGTCTTGCCGCTCTTGACCAGCGCTCGGGCGATCGCGGACCGGGCGAAGCTTTCGTCTTCCGGGCGCGAGAGTTCGGGCAGCAACCCGCGCGCCTCTTCCAGCCTTTCGTCGTCGGCCAGGCCTTTGATCAGGCGGGAAAAGGCGAAGGAGCGCTCGTCACCATGCGGCAGGGCGCGGGCGAGTTTGCCGGCCGGCGCGAATTCCGAGAAGGCCGCAAAGGCGGAGACGAGGTTCGCCGTGGCACTCGGGTCGTCGAACTGCAGGTCGGCATTCTGCAGCAGAATCTGCCGGCCGGCATCCACGTAACCCTGGCGGCGGAGATCCCTGGCAATCGCGATATCGGCGTCGACGCGGGCCTTGGCCGTCAGCAGGAGCGGCACGATCTCGCGGGCGCGCAACGCCTTGCTGCGGTCGATGCGCGCGTCGATCAGCTGGCGGAGCGCCTTGTTCTGGTCGCGGTCGCGGGACATCGACTTGGCCGTGCGCAATGCCAACTGGTCGTCACCCTTGTCGAGCGCGGTGCTCAGGATGCTGTCGAGGAGTTCGAGGCGCACATCCTCGTCACGGTCGAGTGCCTGGGTGAGCACGAGCGCACGCTTTGGATCGTCGGCGGCGAGTGCTGCCTTTGCCTGGGTCTTCAAGGCATCCGCGGCGGGATCGGCCATGCCTTCGGCGGCCAGCGCATCGAGCGCGACCGTCTGGTACATTTCTGCACGCGTGCGGGCGAGTGCCACGGCATTTGTGGCGATTTCCAGAATGCCTTCCGACAGCTTGTCGGGCGGGAAGACCAGAACGGCGGCGCGCAGCGCCCCGTCGCGGGTCGCATCCCGCTCGATGCCGCGTGCCTCCTCGATCGCCAGGGTCGCCAGACGTTCGGCCTCCTCGCTTTGGCCGATGCGGCCATGGGCGCCGGCCAGCGTGGTCCAGCCGGCGGAGCGATAGGCGGCATCCGTGATCTGCTCGAGGGCCGCCTTGGCATCGAGATCTGCCTGGAGCCCGGGATCGCCGGGTTCGATCAGACCGGCGAGAGCCTCGACCAGGCTAAGACGCAGGACGTCGGGTGTGATCGCCTGGCTTGCCAGATCCTCGAGCACCTTCGCCGCGCCGGATTTGGCGGGATCATCGCGTCCGAGCCCGGCCAATACCCCAATCGCATCCACCGCCTCATCCAGCAGGCGCACACGCGCCTGCGGATCGTGCTCGGCATCCAGCTTGACGATCGCCTCCGTCACGATGGCCCGTGCCATGTCTATTTCGCTCTCGATCGAGGCCGAAGACGGCGCTGCCCACACAAGGCAGGCCGACAGCGAAACGAGGCGGAGAAACTGCTTGGCCGTGATGGGTCGGTGCGCAGCCATCAGCCCACCTTTCTCTGTGGTGACAGGCTGTCGGCCTGTGCCTGCATCTGCGTGAGGCTCAGGATGAGGACGGCGGGCTGCTCGCCGGGATTGTGCAGAAGAAGTGACCGACGCTCCTTGAGATCGAGGCCGAAGCCGCGGGTCAGCACGGTTTCATTGCCCGGCTCGCCGAACATGGCTTCGCCCGCCAGAACCACGATGCTGACGGACGCCGTCTCCTCGTCCTGCTCGAATTCCAGGGCTCCACCCGGTAGAAGGTCGATGCGTTCGACGCGGAAATCCGGTCCCTCTTCGATCAGGCGGCGGCTGCCGCCCGCCTGCTGACGCAGAAGGTGGCGGTCGGCGGCGGGATGGCCGGTCCTGGCCAGATGCTGGGCGATGAATTTCACGTCTTGCGATTGGGCGCGCGAGGCGACGAGCAAGACGTCGTCGGTATCGACCACGACGATGTTCGACAGGCCGATGACCGAGACCAGACGCCGTGAGGCGCTGATGTAACTGCGGCGGACGTCCCGCAGAAGGACGTCGCCCGAGATTACATTGTCCTCGCTGTTGCGCTGGCCGGTTTCCCACAGAGCCTCGAAGGAGCCGAGATCGTTCCAATCCGGCGAGACGGGCAGGACGCCGAGCCGCAGGGAATGCTCCATCACGGCATGATCGATCGAGATTTCCGGGGCCTCGGCAAAGCTCGGCGACAGACGCAGGCGGTTCGCCTCGCGGCTTGCTGCGGCGATGCTTGCATCGACGGCTGCGAGAACACCCGGTGCGTGGCGGGCGAGTTCGTCGAGAATGGTCTGGGCGCGGAACATGAAGATCCCGCTGTTCCAGGTGTGGCGCCCACCGGCGACGAGCCGCGTGGCATGATCGATGTTCGGCTTTTCGACGAAACTCAAGACCTTCAGCACTGTGTCATCGCCGGCCGGTTCGGCCTCGATGTAACCGAAGCCCGTTTCCGGTGCCGTCGGGCGGATGCCGAAGAGGGCGATGCCGCCTGCCGCGACGAAGGGCAAGGCGGCGCGATAGGCGTCGTGCAGCCGGTCGGGCCGGCCGATGCGATGATCGCTCGGCACCACCAGCATGACGGCATCCGGGTCTTCGGCGACGAGGACACGGGCGGCAGCGGCGATGGCGGGTGCCGTAGAGCGCATGGCCGGTTCGACGAGCACACGTGGCACGCCTGCGGCATGGTCGATCTGTTGAAGCTCATACTGGACGCGAGGTTCCTGCAGGGTGTTGACCAGCACGGTGGCGCGGCCGAAATCGGCATCGCGGAACCGGGCGAGGGTGTCCTGGAAGAGCGTGTGTTCGCCGCCGAGCGTCTGGAACTGCTTGGGCTCCAGACGGCGGGAGAGCGGCCAGAGGCGGGTGCCGGAGCCGCCGCACAGGACGACCGGATGGATCAGGGTCATGGCTTGATCTCCTGCTTTGTCTCTTGGGCCACGGCCTGGTTGCTCGTTTCCGAGGAGAAGACGGAGCTGATGCCATGGACGAGGCGACCAATCGCGCTTTCCTGGAAAAGATCGAAGCGGACCTCGACCGGCTGCCCGATCATGTCGGTCGACAGTTCCTTCCTCGGTGCGATGAGCACGGTCAGCGGATCGCGAGGCAGGTCGGACTGGGAACCGCCCTTGCCGGGCAGCCAGAGGATTTCGGCATCGCCGACATGGGTGCCGTCGGGATAGACGAGCGAGGCGGTCTTCACGCCGTAGAGGCTCATCAGCTTGTTGTCGCTGACGGCCGCCGAGACGACGATCGGGGCATCGGCCCGCATCAGGCGGATGACGGGATCGCCGGTGCGGACGAAATCGCCGCTGGCGAAACGCTGTTCGGTCTGGACGCAGTCGCAAGGCGATTCCACCGTGATCGGATCACCCACCGCCGGATTGACGGTGATCAGCGGTTCGCCGAAGGACAGCTGCGTCTTTTCGTTGACAAAGGTGATGCGGCCGACGGCAGGCGACGCGACATTGACCGTCTTGGCCGCAATGCTCGCGCTTTCCGGCGTGACGACATAGAGCTCGTCATAGACATTGGCGGAGAGGAAGGCGACGAGGGCGGCCCCGATCGCGACCACACCGCCGGAGGCGGCGATGCGGCGGCCGATCTGGGCGAAGCGGGCAGCGGGCTTCAGGCGCGGCGCCGCCGGCATCTGCTTGGCCTTGGCGGTGTCGGTGCGGCGGGCGACATCGAGGATGTCACCGGCACGCACGACTTCGCCGGACAGGATCGCATCGGTGACATAGCGCAATAGACTGACCTGACCATCCTCCAGGTCGAGGAAGAGGAAGCTGCTGCGTTTGGTCGATTCGGTCGAATAGAGCACTTCGGTCGGGACCGTCAGCGAGAATTCATAACCATTGAAGGGACTGGTGAGCTGAACCATGACCTTCTTGCCCGCGGTGAAGCCGGCGACATTGGCCGTGAAGCTGTTCATCGACCAGTCGTGGACCTCGTAGATCCTGCCGTCGATGGTGGCCCGCATTGGCAGGCGATAGCGGGGATGCTGTCGCTGCAGTTCCGCTTCGTATGACATGGCTCCCATGGCCGAAACTCCGATTCTGTCTGGTTCAAAAACGAGGGATGTGGGTGAGGCCGATCAGCCAGCTGCACAGGGTGACGAGCGCGAGCACGCTGACCGACTGATAGATCTTGGATTCGTAGTGCCGGTAGGTGGCCAGCCAGTTGCGCTCGGCGCGGACGATCGTCGTCTTCTGACGGGTCCATTTCTGCCGATCGAGATGGAAGAAGACGAAAACCTTCATTATCGAGCCGAAGATCTGGTTGAAGT
>JARXAQ010000102.1 GCA_029865825.1 Rhizobium sp. | reverse complement strand
ATGGGCAGCGTTGCGGCGGGGCGATATCGGCGAAGCTCAGTCGTCCAGTGCGGCGATGTAACCGCCAGTTTGTCGTGCCCAGAGACGGCTGTAGAGGCCTCCGGAGTTCAGCAAATCGTCCGGCCGGCCTTCCTCGATGATCCGGCCCTTGTCGAGCACGATGATCCGATCCATGTGGGCAATCGTCGACAGCCGATGGGCGATGGCGATCACCGTCTTTCCCTCCATCAAGAGGTCGAGCTTTTCCTGGATCGTCGCCTCCGCCTCGCTGTCGAGCGCCGAGGTCGCTTCGTCCAGCACGAGGATCGGCGCATCCTTCAAGAGCACCCGCGCGATGGCGACCCGCTGTCGCTGACCGCCCGACAACCGAACACCTCGGTCGCCGACAAAGGCGTCGCGCCCCGTCCTCCCTTCGCCATCCTTGAGTTCCGCGATGAAATCGGTGGCACTCGCGCCATGGATCGCTGAGGTCACCTCGGCGTCGCTGGCTCCGGGACGACCATAGAGGATGTTGTCGCCGATTGAGCGATGCAGCAGCGACACATCCTGGGTGATGTAGCCGATGGTCTGCCGGAGGCTCGCCTGCGTGACGCCAGCAATGTTCTGGCCGTCGATCAGGATCCGCCCGCCCTTGACGTCGAAGAGCCTGAGCAGAAGGCTGACCAGCGTCGTCTTGCCCGCGCCGGACAGGCCCACGAGCCCGACTTTTTCGCCGGGGCGGATGTGGAGCGACAGATCCTGGAGAACGGGTGTCTTGTCCCGGTAGCCGAAATTCACGTGCTCGAAACGGATCTCACCTTGGGTGACGGCGAGCGGGCCGGCATCTCGTACATCGACGACCTTCGGCGCATTCGTCATGACCGGCATGGCATCACGGATCGTCCCGACAGCCTCGAATATCTGCTGGCCCATGTTCAGGAAGCCGCGTGAATTGGCCGACAGACGTTGTGTCAGGGTGATCGCAGCCACGAATTCGCCGATCGAGACGAAACCCCGCACCAGACCCCAGACACCGACGGCGAAGATCCCGAGAAAGAGCAGCACATTCAGCGTAATCACGGCCATGTCGGACAGTATGCCGATCTGGCGCTCCCGGTATTGCGCCTCCATCGACGTGCCGATTGCCTTGCGCAGGGCGCCGGCCTCGCTGTCTTCGGCTGCAAAGAGCTTCACGGTCTGAATATTGCTGTAGAGGTCGGTCATCGAGCCGACCAGGCGGCTGCGTGCCTTGGCCGATTTTCGGGCGGTCTCGGAGAATTTCGGGATCGCCCGATGGGCGACGAGCGCGTTGGCCGCGATCCAGATCACCACGGGAATGGCGAGCGGCCACGAGAGGGTTGCCATCAACGCCAGCGAGCCGATCAACTGCACGAGAAAATTTGGCAAGAGCCAGATGGCGACCGCGAGTTGCTGCTTCACGGCAGACGCGACCTGCGCGATGCGCGTCGCGACCTGGCCGGCGAAGAGATCGTGGAAAAAGGCGAGGTCCTGCCGCTCCACCGCCTTGTGGCCATGCCACTGAATAAGGGCGGGCAGGGCGACGCCCAGCACATGCGAGCCGAGCGCATTGCACAGGAAGCTCATGAAGGGCGTTATGGGAAAGAACAGCACAAGGAATAGCATAAGCGCCGTCTGATGCTCGCGCAGATAGGGGACCGCGCCGCCTGCGGAGACCCCATCAACCAAATGCGACACGCCCCAGATGACCGTGAGGTTGGAGATCTCGATCGCCGCGCTGAGCACCAGGATCGATATCAGCGGCCCCGGTGCATAGCGGCCAAAATGATAGAGCAGCCGGAACGGGCCACCATCCGGCATGGTCTGAAAAGGAATTTCGAGCGGCCGGAGAAGCGCTTCGAACGGGCGAAACAGGCGATCGGAAAAAGACATCTGAAACACTGCGCTGCGAGGACAAAGCCGAGGGTAAAGGCAATCCCAGGCAGTAGACCATGAGTCTGCCGCATCAGGAAGTTGTCAGTTCCGATGGATTTTGGTCGTGGAGGTCGAGGCGCGCGCTGAAAGCTGCAAAACTCGAGGCTTAGAAGGAGCCCTTCACGCCGGCTGAGACCGTGATTGACTGATAGTCGGCCGCAGCGCCGTCGTCGAAACTGTCGGTGGCGCCAGTCACGGTATCACGGACTTCGGCATCGCCGCGCGTCTTGAAGATCTTCTGGAAGTCGCCGGCTACATAAAGGGCGGCGGAGGGCAAGAACTGGTAGTCTGCGCTGACGGCGGCTCCCATCATCGGGCCGATGTCCATCGTGTCGGTGAAATGCAGGTCCCGCATCCAGTGATCGTCGACACCCTTGGAGGCGAAGCTGGCGCCGCCGCGCAGCGTACCGGAGAGTTTGAACTTCCCGATCTGCTGCTCGGCATTCGCACTGAGGAAAAGGGTCGGAATGCGCTGCTCGTAGCTGATCCCCTTTTCACCATCCGCGAAATTGCCGACGGTGTCGTGCAGCGTCACATCGGTGTAGATGTAGCTGCCGCCCCGCGCCGTCCATTTGACATCGGTGTAGCCGATGCCACCACCCAGTCCGATGCGGGTCGAGCCATTGTCGATCACGGCACGGTCGGCTTCAATCAGCAGGTTCACATAGCGGTCGAGTTCCGTATCGTCATGCAATGACTGATCCGTCCAGCCGGAATAGCTCGCATCCTGCCAGTCGCGGTCTTCCATATAGCCATTGCCGCCGAGGCCGACGTCGATCTGGCCCTTGATCCGCCAGTTGTAGCCAATCTCCATCTGCGCGCCGATCGTTCCGGTCTTGACGCCCTTGCTCTCCCAGTCGAGCTGGCTGAGTTTGCGGTCACCGTCATAGACATATTCGCCGGCCTTGATGTTGGCGAGGCCGATGCCGGCGAAGTAGGTGACGCCGCCGGATCCGCTGCTGGCGAGCCCGTCTTGGGCGAAGACGGGAAGGGCTGTCATCAGCACGCCGCCGAGCGTCAATCCGAAAAATTCTTTTGAGACATGCATGGCACCAACCAAAACGCTGAGTTGCGTCAAGTTGGCACGATCATGGTTAAGGCAATGCTAACGGTTGCTCTTGGGACCGGGGCGATTGACCGGCTGGGTCTCACGCACTGATCAGCCGCGCGCCCGGATCGGTCTCGGACGCCGAGCGCTCAACACTGCCATCGGGACGCATGGAGACGCTGCCGGCGGCCACGAGTTTCAGCGCAGCCGCATAGGTCTGGTGCTCGACCGTCAGCACGCGGGCGGCCAGAATCTCGCTGGTGTCGTCGATCAGAACAGGCACGACAGATTGGGCAATGACCGGTCCTTCATCCATACCTTCGGTGACGAAATGCACGGTGCATCCGGCGACCTTCAGGCCGGCGTCGATCGCTCGCTGATGCGTGTGTAACCCCGGGAAGAGGGGAAGAAGGGACGGATGGATGTTGAGGATCCGGCCTGCATGGGGGCGGATGAAATCGCCCGAGAGCAGTCGCATGTAACCAGCAAGGCAGATGAGGTCGGGTGCAATCTCGGCAAGCGCTGTGAGGATCGCTTCCTCGTGTTCGGTTTTGGAGCCATAGGCCTTGCGCTCGAACACGCGTGTCGGAATGCCGAGCGCTTCCGCCTTGGCGAGACCGCCGGCCTCCGGTTTGTCGGAAAACACGGCAACGATTTCAGCCGGATAATTGGCCGCCTCGCAGGCTTTAGCCAGCGCCAGCATGTTCGACCCGCCGCCGGAGATGAAGGCGACGACGCGCTTGCGTGGGCTCCTCATAGGGCGAGGGTGCCCTTGTAGGTCACGCCATGCGCGCCCTCTTCGCGCGCGATCATGCGACCGAGGCGGGCAACGGTCTCACCTTCGGCTTCGAGCGCCTTGGTGACGTCGTCGACCTTATCGGCGGAAACGACGACGATCATGCCGATGCCGCAGTTGAAGGTGCGCAGCATTTCGTTCTGCGCCACACCACCGGTCTTGGCGAGCCAGGAGAAGACGGCCGGAACCTGGAAGGACGACAGGTCGATCTCGGCGGCGAGATGTTTCGGCAGCACGCGCGGAATGTTTTCCGGGAAACCGCCGCCGGTGATGTGGGCAAGCGCCTTCAGCGCCTTGGTCTCCTTGATCGCCTTCAAGAGCGGCTTCACATAGATGCGGGTGGGCGTCAGAAGGGCGGCACCCAGAGACTGGCCGTCGGCGAAGGGGGCGGGCGCATCCCAGGCGAGGCCCGAAAGCTCGACGATCTTGCGCACCAGCGAGAAGCCGTTGGAATGCACGCCCGAAGACGAGAGGCCAAGGATCACATCGCCTTCGGCGATATCACCGGCTGGCAGAAGTTCGCCGCGCTCGGCAGCCCCGACGGCAAAGCCGGCGAGGTCGTAATCGCCCTTGGAATACATGCCCGGCATTTCGGCGGTCTCGCCGCCGATCAGCGCACAGCCCGCCTCGCGGCAGCCGGCAGCAATACCCTGGACGATCGCAGCGCCCTGGTCAGGGTCCAGCTTGCCGGTGGCGAAATAGTCAAGGAAGAGCAGTGGCTCGGCGCCCTGGACCACGAGATCGTTGACGCACATGGCAACGAGGTCGATGCCGACGGTATCATGAATATTCGCGTCGATGGCGATCTTGAGCTTGGTGCCGACGCCGTCGTTTGCGGCAACGAGGATCGGATCCTTGAAGCCGGCGGCCTTGAGGTCGAAGAGCCCGCCGAAGCCGCCGATCTCTCCATCCGCACCGGGACGCCGCGTCGACTTCACGGCCGGCTTGATCTTCTCGACCATGAGGTTGCCCGCGTCGATGTCGACGCCCGCATCGCTATAGGTCAACCCGTTCTTGCCAGCCTGGCTCATGCCTGTCTCCGATCCTGAGAGAGTTTGGCTGGCCATTGCATGAAGAGCCCTCAGATGCAAGTCGCAGGCCGGGTCAGTGCACGATTTCCCGGCCAAACTGGCCGCCTGAGTGCGGATATCGTGCCAGCTTCCGCGCGAGTTCTTGACCTTGGGTTGAGGGGTGACCTATCTCCTACGGACAGATTGCCTCGCATGCGCAGCATTTGAGGCACCACCCGATTTCAGGACGGAGACAGCATATGGCTCGCAACATCAGCGCAATCGGCCTCCGCCGCCAGGCCTTGTTCTGGCTGCTGGCCCTTGCCGTCTTCGTCATCTTCCTGATGATGTTCTCGTCGATCCTTCTGCCCTTCATCGCTGGCATGGCGCTCGCCTATTTCCTCGACCCGGTTGCCGACCGGCTGGAGCGGATCGGTCTCAGCCGGCTGATGGCGACCGTCGTCATCCTCGTCTCCTTCGTCATCGTCTTCATCCTCTCGCTGATGATCATCATCCCGATTCTCGCCAGCCAGCTGAACGATTTCATCCAGCGGGTTCCCGAATACGTGTCGCAGTTGCAGAGCTTCATCGCGACCTCCAATGCCTCCTGGCTGCCCGACTGGGTTGGTGGCCAGATGGAAACGATCCGCCAGAACTTCTCCCGCTATCTGAGCGAAGGTGTCGGCTTTATCGGCACCCTGATCGAGCAGATCTGGAACTCCGGCAAGGCTTTGCTCGACATCGTCTCCCTGCTCGTCGTCACCCCGGTCGTTGCTTTTTACCTGCTGCTCGACTGGGACCGCATGATCGCCAAGGTCGACAGCTGGGTGCCGCGTAACCAGCTTGCCACGGTGCGCCAGCTGGCAACCGAACTAGACAACACGATTGCCGGCTTCGTGCGCGGGCAGGGCTCGCTCTGCCTCATCCTCGGCATCTTCTATGCCGTCGGCCTGTCGTTGGCCGGCCTCAACTTCGGTCTTCTGATCGGCTTCTTCACCGGCCTGATCAGCTTCATCCCCTATGTCGGCTCGACGGTCGGCCTGCTGCTGGCGCTTGGCGTCGCGCTGGTCCAGTTCTGGCCGGATTTCATCTGGATCGGCGTGATCGCCGGCATCTTCTTCCTTGGCCAGTTCATCGAGGG
>JARXAQ010000335.1 GCA_029865825.1 Rhizobium sp. | reverse complement strand
GATTCCGAAGTGCCGCTGATCGTGCCCGAGGTCAATCCGGACGCCATTGCCGGGTTCAAGAAGAAGAACATCATCGCCAACCCGAATTGCTCGACGGCGCAGCTGGTCGTGGCCCTGAAGCCGCTTCATGATTTCGCCAAGATCAAGCGTGTCGTCGTGTCCACCTACCAGTCGGTTTCTGGCGCCGGCAAGGAAGGCATGGACGAGCTTTTCCGCCAGACCCGTGCCGTCTTCGTCGCCGACCCGGTTGAGTCGAAGAAGTTCACCAAGCGCATCGCCTTCAACGTCATTCCGCACATCGATAGCTTCATGGAAGACGGCTATACGAAGGAAGAGTGGAAGGTTCTGGCCGAAACCAAGAAGATGCTGGATCCGAAGATCAAGGTGACCTGCACTGCCGTGCGCGTTCCGGTCTTCATCGGCCATTCTGAATCGGTCAACATCGAATTCGAAAACGAGATCACGGCCGATCAGGCCCGTGAGATCCTGCGCGAAGCGCCTGGCTGCCTCGTCATCGACAAGCACGAGAACGGTGGCTACATCACCCCGGTCGAATGCGCCGGTGAAGACGCCACCTACATCTCGCGTATCCGCGAGGACGCGACGGTCGAGAACGGTCTCAACATTTGGGTCGTCTCCGACAATCTGCGCAAGGGTGCCGCGCTCAATGCCATCCAGATCGCCGAACTGTTGCTCAATCGCGGCCTTATCAGCCCACGCAGTTCAGCCAACTGATCGCATACTGGCGGCCGCCCGGCGCCCAGCCGGGCGGGAAACCGTCCTGTTTCCTACGAATGTGATCCACTTTGGCACATGGGCCTCGCTTCATTAGGGGTTGATTGATGACAGGTTCATGTTTCGCTGCCATGGTGCGCCCACAGAAAACACTCAATGACGAGGCCTGAATGCGTCTGAACTTCACTTTATCCGCAGCCCTGATTTCAGTGGTGTCGCTCTTCACTGCTTCCGGGCCAGCGCTCGCTGCCGCCTGCAGCAACACGTCTGCCGGGTTCGAGCCGTGGACCGTTGCTTTCAAGGAGCAGGCTGCGGGCGCCGGGCTTAGCCCGCGCATGCTGGACCAGGTTTTCAGCGCTGTAAAATATAGCCGCAGCACGATCAGCGCCGATCGCGGCCAGAAAAGCTTCAAGCTTTCCTTCGATCAGTTCATGCAGAAGCGGGGTGGGCAGACGATCATCAACCGCGGCAAGGGCGTGAAGAAAAGCAACGCTGCCCTCTTTGCCAAGATCGAACGTCAATACGGTGTGCCTGCCGGTCCGCTGATCGCGATCTGGGGCATGGAAACCGGGTTCGGTTCGTTCCTCGGCAAGGAGCATACGCTCTCTGCCGTCGCGACCCTCGCCTTCGACTGCCGCCGCAGCGAGTTTTTCACCGACCAGCTTTATGCTGCGCTGGAACTGGTGCAGGCCGGTAATCTGGACATCAATGCTAAGGGTGCGGCGCATGGCGAGATCGGCCAGACCCAGTTCCTTCCGCGCAACGTGGTTCGCTACGGTGTTGATGGTGACGGAAACGGCCATATCGACCTTGTTCGCTCGCGGGCGGATGCGCTTGCTTCGACCGCGAATTTCCTGCGCGGCCATGGCTGGCAGCCGGGCGCCGGCTATCAACAGGGTGAGCCGAATTTTGCGGCAATCAAGGGATGGAATGCAGCCACCGTGTACCAGCAGGCGATTGCCTATATCGGCGCGCGCATCGACGAATAACGTCTGAAAATCGGGCGTGGCGGCGAGCGCGCCGCGCCCAATCCCGCTGAAACGGGTCCTCAGCTGAGAGAGACATGCGGTTGTGGCACGCGCGCCACATTGGGCTTGCCGCCTAACGTGCTCCTAGTCGGCGCTTTGACCGTCCAGCCGCACAAAATCGCGGGTCTGTGGGTCCATCAGCCAAAGTTCACCATTGCTGATGTCGAACCAAGCGCCATGAATTCGGAGCTTGCCGCGTTCTTCCAGGATTTTCACGCAGGGGAACGTCCGAAGATTGCTGATCGAATTGCGGATGGAAATCCGCTCCAGCGCAGTTTGGCGCTCAACGGCCGTCATGACGGAATTGCCCTGAATCTGCTCGGCGGCCGCGGCCACCAGATTCATCCACTTGCCAATGAAGTCACCGGGCGAGAGCGGTTCGGCACTCGGGTCGAGAGCGGCGCTGATACCGCCGCATCGGCCATGGCCCATGACAATAATGTCTTTGACCCGAAGGGCCTGTACGGCAAATTCGAGAGCTGCGGATGTCGAGTGGTACTGGCCGTCCGGTTCATAAGGCGGCACCATATTGGCGACGTTACGCACGACGAAGAGCTCGCCCGGATCGGCATCGAAAACCATCTCGGGTGCTGCGCGAGAATCGCAGCAGGCGACGACCAGCGTGTGCGGCTTTTGCCCCTGTTCGGCCAGAACCCGGTAGCGCTCGCGCTGATCGACGTAACGACCGCTCATGAAGTTGCGGTAGCCACTCAGAAGGGAAGATGGAAAGCTGCTCATGCCTATCCGCTTACAGCGCCTGCGGCTTCAAGGCAACCGGGCGCAGCCGCAACTGACCGGGGCAGATCAACCCGGCCGGCGTGGGCGCTGGGCCGGATGCATCAGGCGACGCATCTGGACCATGGCCATCGGTGTCGACAGGCTGCCTGAATCGCTTTCCAAGGTCAGTTCGTCGCCGCCCCGTTTGGTCGTTCTAGCCAGAACTTCGAAGACGCTAGCGGTGGCGAGTTGCAGTGCCCTCTCCTCGTCGAGACCTTGCAGGATGCGCGCCAGAAAGACGGCACCCAAGAGATCCCCGAGTCCGTTGGGCGGGTTATCGATCAGGCGATGTTCGGCGAGGATGGCGTTACGGCCGCTCAAGAGCAGGTTGCCGGTGCCGCCCGCCATCATGGGTACAGCCGATGTCACGAGCATACGCGACGGACCGAGCGAAAGGGCCGCTTCCATGATCGCCTGGTTGCTGTCGAGGGTGTCGCCGACCATCCATTCCAATTCGTATCGATTGGGTGTTGCGATATCTGCTAGCGGGATAAGCTCGTCGCGGATCGCTTCGGCCGTTTCTGTCGGTACGTAGAGACCGCCGAGGTCGCCCATCACGGGATCGCAGACATAAATCAGGTTCGGATTGGCAACTTTGGCAGCCTTTATCAGCCTGGCGACCGCAGCAGGTTGGGCAGGACTGCCGAAATAGCCGGTCAGGATCGCAGAGACCTCGCCAAGCCAGGGGGCTTGCGACAAGTCGTCGAGCGCACTTTCGAAGTCGCTGTCACTAAAACGCAGTCTTGTCGAGGCACCCTTTCCCGGGTGCCAGGGCATGACGATCGTCGGCATCGCCCAGACCGGATGGCCCAGGGTTTCCAGTGCGAACACGGCAGCCCGGTTGCCGACCGAGCCGCGTACGACATGGCTTGAAATGACGATGACCGCGTTTTGAAGAGACTCATGCATTTTCGGCACTTTCAGCGTGAAATCGGGTTCCTGCGCACGGATTCCGACTTACTTTCTGGAAAAAATCTGAACTATTTCGTCTTCGAAGGGCAATTTTGTCGAAATTTCCCTCATTTTGCATTCATACATACTTTCGCAAAACATTTGCAGAATCATGACGGCTGACAGCCGCTGCCGAAGGAGAGGCACATGACCAGGACGGGCAACCCCAAGCGCGATCACCAGTTGGGATCCGCTGACGAGAGCGCCGCCGCGCTGGGAGTGGCATTCATTGCTCCTTCCATGATTTTCGGTCGAGCCAGCAATGACGATCTCGACCGTTACCCTGCGGACATGCTGGCTTACGCCTCGGTGCGCGCTGCTCAGGATCTGGCGGCCTGGGATCGTCAGAAGCCGCATATCCGTGTCGAAAGCCTGCCCGCCGTGCGTCCGAACGAGATCCCGGTCAGCGTGCTCTCGATCGTCGATCACAACAAGTCGTTTCTCTACGACTCGCTGATGGGCGAAGTGACCAGTGCTTACCGCGACATCTACATGGCTGTTCACCCTATTTTGGCGTTGGCTCCGAGCGGTGACATCAAGCTGTCCAATCCGGATTCCGATCCGGAAGGGGCCATCAAGGTCAGCTATATCCAACTGCATCTCGCGCCCTTGACCGACGAGCAGGCGGAGGAGTTGATCCGCCGCATTCATCATGTGCTAGCGCAGGTGAAGATGGCTGCCAGTGACTGGAAGCCGATGCTGGGGCTGCTCGAAGAGGCTCTTTCGGACCTGCGGGCTTTGTCGGCAGGCCGCAGCGAAGCCGAACGCGACGAAGCCGTCGCCTTCCTCGAGTGGCTGCGCAACAACAACTTCACCTTCCTGGGCATGCGTGAATACACCTATTCGGGTGAAGGCGAGCAGGCGACCGTCGAACGGGACCAGGGTAGTGGCCTCGGCATCCTGTCGGATCCGGATGTGCTGGTCCTGCGCCAGGGCCAGAACCAGGTCACGACAACACCGGAAATCCTTGCTTTCCTGCAGGGACCGGACTTCCTCATCGTCACCAAGGCCAATGTGAAATCGGTTGTCCATCGTCGGGCCTATATGGACTATGTTGGCGTCAAACGCTTCGGACCAACTGGGAAGGTCGTCGGAGAGCTTCGGATCGTCGGCCTCTTTACGGCGACGGCTTATACCCGCTCGGTCAACCAGATTCCCATGCTGCGGGCCAAGGTCGAAAAGGTCGTCTCGCATTTCGACTTCGATCCGCGCAGCCATTCCGGGCGCATGCTGCAGAACACCCTGGAGAGCTATCCGCGCGATGACCTGTTCCAGATCACGCATGAGCTTTTGGCGAAGTTCTGCGAGCAGATCAACGATCTATCGGAGCGGCCACGGGTGCGCGTTTTGCCGCGTATCGATCATTTCGATCGCTTCGTCTCGCTGATCGTCTACGTGCCGCGTGAGGACTACAATTCGCTGGTGCGCGAGAAGATCGGCGACTACTTCCGCTCTGTCTATCACGGCCATGTCTCCGCTTATTACCCGGCCTTTCCGGAAGGCGGGGTCGCTCGTGTCCACATCATCATCGGGCGGCGTGAAGGCGCGACGCCGCAGATCGAACAGTCGACGCTGGAGGACGCCGTTCGTCGCATCACCGCGCGCTGGAGCGACAGGTTCGGATCCCTGGCCGGAGCCGGCGCCCCCAATCTGGACGTGACGGAAGCTTTTCAGGAAGCATTCACGCCAGAGCAGGCCGTGAACGACCTGCGCCATATCCAGGCTTGCCTGGCTGGTGCGCCATTGTCGCTGGAATTTCACCAGGTGGACGGCGAGCACGGGCCGTTGCTTTATCTCAAGATCTTCCACGCCGGCGACCACCTGCCGCTTTCGCGGCGCGTTCCGTTGCTTGAGAACCTCGGCTTTGGGGTTATCAGCGAGCGGACGTTCGACATCGGCATTGTCACGACAGGCCGCAACCGTAGCTCTGTGGTGCTGCATGACATGGAGCTTTCAGCACCATCAGCGGTTCACTTCGACATCCGCCAGCATGGCAAGCTGCTTGAGGATACATTCCTCGCTGCCTTTACCGGCATGGTCGACAATGACAGCTTCAATCGTCTTGTGCTGGCAACCGGGCTCGACGCGCGCGAGGCGTCGGTTCTCAGAGCGTTCGCCGCCTATCTGCGCCAGGCAGGAGCTGTGTATCCGCTCAACTACATCGCCGAGACCCTGGTCAAGCATCCCGCCATCTCGTCGGATCTCGTCGCCCTCTTCCGTAACCGCCTGGATCCCGCGGTCGCGGAGAAGTCGCGACGGAAGAGAAACGACGAACTGCTGTCGTCTCTCGAAACCGGGCTCGCGGCTGTCCGAAGCCTCGACGAAGACCGCATTTTGCGTCGCTATATCAACGCGATCGAAGCGACCTTGAGGACCAATTTCTTCCAGAAAGGCTATCAGCAGAGCGAGCGCCCCATGCTCGCCTTCAAGTTCGATCCGCACAAGCTGGATGGCCTGCCGGAGCCGAGGCCCTTCCGGGAAATTTTCGTCTACGGCGTCGAAGTGGAAGGGGTTCATCTGCGCTTCGGCAAGGTGGCCCGTGGCGGACTGCGGTGGTCGGATCGGGCCCAGGACTACCGGACGGAAGTGCTCGGCCTCGTAAAGGCGCAGCAGGTCAAGAATGCCGTCATCGTGCCTGTTGGCGCGAAGGGTGGCTTCTTCCCCAAGCTCCTGCCGCCGCAGAGTGATCGCGAAGCCTGGCTTGCGGCCGGAACGGAAGCCTACAAGACCTATATCCGAACACTCCTGTCGATCACCGACAACATCGTCGCCGGCAAGATCGTGCCCCCCGCCGATACCTTGCGCCTCGATGAGGACGATCCCTACTTCGTCGTTGCCGCCGATAAGGGAACCGCTACCTTCTCGGACACGGCCAACGGCCTCGCCGCCGATGCCGGTTTCTGGCTGGACGACGCGTTCGCCTCCGGTGGTTCTGCCGGCTACGACCACAAGAAGATGGGCATTACCGCCCGTGGTGCCTGGGAAACCGCGAAACGGCATTTCCGTGAAATTGACGTCGACATTCAGGTCGAGCCCTTTACCGTTGCCGGCGTCGGCGACATGTCGGGGGACGTGTTCGGCAATGGCATGCTGCTGTCAGAACAGATCAAGCTGATCGCCGCCTTTGACCACCGCGACATCATCATCGACCCGCATCCAGACCCGGCGGTCTCTTTTGCCGAGCGACGCCGCATGTTCGCCTTGCCGCGCTCCAGTTGGCAGGACTACGACCGCGCGGCACTATCGAATGGTGCCATGATCATCTCGCGCTCGGAAAAGTCGGTGACGTTGACGCCCGAGGCTGCCGCCGCGATCGGCCTTGAGACACTCACGGTAACACCATTCGACATCATGACAGCGATCCTCAAAGCGCCAGTCGACCTGCTGTGGTTCGGTGGTATCGGGACCTATATCAAGGGGCCTACTGAAACCGATGCCGAGGTCGGCGATCGTGCGAATGATGCGATCCGTGTCAATGCTGGTGAGGTAAGGGCCAAGGTCATCGGCGAAGGCGCCAATCTCGGCGTGACGCAGAAGGGGCGCATCGCCTATGCGCTGAATGGAGGACGCTGCAACTCCGATGCCATCGACAATTCCGCCGGGGTCAACTCTTCCGACGTCGAGGTCAATATCAAGATCGCGCTGAGCCCCGCCATGCAGGATGGACGTCTGCCACGCGAGAAACGCAATGTGTTGCTTTCGACCATGACCGACGAAGTGGGCATGCTCGTCCTTCGCAACAACTACCTGCAGTCACTCGCCATTTCGCTTACCGAAGCAAAGGAGGCCGGCAATCGTGAAGAACTTAGCCGGCTTATGGATTATCTGGAGGGTCTTGGCCGTCTCAACAGGAAGGTGGAGACGCTCCCGGATGGTGCCGCCGTGGCCGAGCGTTATGTCTCCGGCAAGGCTTTGACCCGGCCTGAAATCGGTGTGCTGCTGTCCTATGCCAAGATCGCGCTGTTCGACCAGTTGATCGACTCCGACTTGCCTGACGATCCTTATTGTGAATCGACCCTGTTCAACTATTTCCCAGCTGCGATGCGTGAAACCTTCGCAACCGACATCGCCGGTCACAGACTGCGGCGCGAAATTATTGCAACAGTGCTCGCGAACCATGCAATCAATCGTGGCGGGCCTGCCTTCGTAGTCTCAGTGGGTGATGCGACGGGCGGCTCGCCCGCAGACGTGGTCAAGGCTGCGCTCGTGACACGCGATGCGCTCAGGCTCACCGGTTTTTGGGATAAGCTGGATGCACTGGACGCCAAGGTGCCGGGCCAGACGCAAAACCGGCTCTATGCCATCGTCTCGGACGTCTATGCCGCCATGACCCGGCTGTTGATCGACACCGGATTGGCCAAGGGCGCTGTCAGTGAGGCGGTTGCGCAGGTGTCTGCTGCCGTGCAAACGGCGACGCCTGTCTTTGCCGAAGCCCGTCCTGCCGTTCTTCGCCAGCATTTCGACGAGCAGATCGCCGCATTGGTCGAGGCCGGTGCCCCGCCAGAGATCGCGGCCGACGTTGTCAATCTGCAGACTCTGCAGCTTCTGCCGGAAATCCTGCAGATCGCCGAGCGGACGGGTGCAAGCTTTGCCGCCGCCATGCAAGGTTTCTTCGCCGTTTCCGAGGCGTTCCGGATTGGTCGTATCATCGAAAAT
>JARXAQ010000320.1 GCA_029865825.1 Rhizobium sp. | reverse complement strand
ATGGCGACCGGCTTCAGCACGCAATCCGACGAGTGGCCTTCGGCCTGCATCGTCGAGGAGCCATCAAAGCCCCAGAGCGGCAGCTGTTCCAGCGTCGGGAAGCTGTCGAATTCCTTGATCTGCGTCTTACCACGCAGGTTTGCTACCGGCTTGTAGCCATCGAGCCAGATATACTCGAGCTTAAACTTGGTCATGGTGCTCTCTCTTCAGTCTCGCGCCATTCATGAGCGCAACAGAGGGGTGATTCTCCGGCTTGCCCGGGAGTCGGGTCATAAAATGCAGGAAGCGTGCCAGTTTGCCGCCACCTCTGCGGGCAAGACGGATTTTTTGGAGAGCCGCGCCGAAAAACAGGCCAATAAAAGGACTTTCTTAAATTCACTGCGACATAATGACGGAACTCTTGGAGGTCGTCAGGGGTTTCAGAGGCTGAAAGACCGAGAATGCGCAGTGATGATTTTAAATTCATCACTTTTTCTGCGTCATATATGCCCATATTTTAGGCATTTTGCACTTTTCGTGTGCATTTGATTTTGAACTATGTTAGGGATGGAGCATCGAGACAACACTCGGTGAAACGAGAGGTAGTAGCATGACAACGAACATGGTTCGGGAATCGGCGAAGATCTACGAATTCCCGGTGCGTGACCTGGCCCGCCTCAACGCGATGCGTGAGCGCCAGACGCCGAAACCCGTGATCTATGAGAGCGGATCGGCGAGCTGGTATCACGAGGAAGCGATCCGCGAAGCCGAACGGGCGCCGAAGCAGTAAACGCCTTCACGGCGAATAGAAAACCCGCCCGCCTTACGGACGGCGTTAAGCATGCGACGAGCGGGCCTTAAGCCCGCTCTTTTCGTTTCATAGACTCAGAAGACCTGAAGCGCTGGACGGAACGTCGCTCCCCAGCCTGGTCTGGATCGCGCTGGCCGCGATTTCGCACGGTGCGGCCGCAGGGCGTGTCAGCCCCTTTCCGGAAGCAGACTTTCGAGGCGAAGGCGTGCGATTTTCTCCACCTGCTGGCAGGCGGTGTCGAGCTCCTGATCGCGGCTGTTGCCGCTGCGCATTTCAAAAGCCGCGAGGATATCCTCCTTCGTCAGCCCCTTCACCGCGATGATGAAGGGAAAGCCGAATTTTTCCACATAGGCGGAGTTGAGTGCGGAAAAGCGTGCATGTTCGTCCGCACTCAGCCGATCGAGCCCGGCGCCGGCCTGTTCTCTCCGGCTCTCTTCGGTCAGATCTCCGGCTATCGCCAACTTGCCGGCGAGATCGGGATGGGCGCGCAGCACGCCGAGACGCTCGTCGCTGGATGCGGTACGAAACATCGCCGCCATGGCATCATGCACGTCGAGCGCCGTCAACGGCTCGGCGATCATGTCGGCATCGAAGGCCCGCTCCGCAATGAAGGGCGAGTGTTCGAAAACCCCGCCGAAACGCTGAACGAAGTCCGCTCTGTCCATGCCAGTCATCCGCAATATGAGACCGCAGCCCCCAGGGACCGCGGCAAGAAGGGTGCGCCCGCGCGAAGCCTGCGAAGCAGTTGGGCACAAGGATTATCCGAGCCCCCTGTTCTTGTCGAGTTTCCGCTACCGACAGTCACTTTCAACCCGCAGGTCGAGCTCAGCCGCTTGCAGGAGGGATCGTGAGGCCTATCTATAAAGCGTAATCTCTCAATATCTCGAAAGGATATTTCATGCCGATAGCCAAAGGCTATGCTGCAACCGACGCCTCCAAGCCATTGGTTCCTTTCACCTTCGAACGTCGCGAACCCAACGACGACGACGTGGTGATCGACATCAAATTCTCCGGCATCTGCCATTCCGACATTCACCAGGCCCGCAACGAATGGGGCAATTCGACCTATCCCATGGTCCCCGGCCACGAGATCGCCGGTATCGTCACCGCTGTCGGCGGTAAGGTCTCGAAATACAAGGTGGGCGACCGCGTCGGCGTCGGCTGCTTCGTCAATTCCTGCCTGCACTGCGAGCGCGATCTCTACCGCGAACAATATCTGCCGGGTCTCGTCGGCACCTATAACTCCGTCGACGCCGACGGCGTCACCCCGACGCAAGGCGGCTATGCCGACTCGATCGTCGTCCAGGAAGATTACGTCCTGCGCATCCCGGATAACCTGCCGCTTGATAAGGCCGCGCCCCTGCTCTGCGCCGGCATCACGCTCTATTCACCGCTCAGCCATTGGAAGGCCGGCCCCGGCAAGAAGGTCGCCGTCATCGGCATGGGCGGCCTCGGCCATATGGGCGTGAAAATCGGTGCTGCCATGGGTGCTGATGTCACCGTGCTCAGCCAGAGCCTGTCGAAGAAGGACGACGGCCTCGCCTTCGGCGCCAAGGCATATTACGCCACCTCCGACGCCGAGACCTTCAAGACGCTCGCCGGCTCCTTAGACCTGATCCTCTGCACCGTCAGCGCCGAGATCGACTGGAACGCCTATCTCAGCCTGCTGAAGGTCGATGGCACCATGGTCCTGCTCGGCGTGCCGGAAAACCCGGTCCCCGTGCATGCCTTCTCGCTCATCGGCGGCCGTCGTTCGCTCGCCGGCTCGATGATCGGCTCGATCCAGGAAACCCAGGAAATGCTGGACTTCTGCGGCAAGCACAACATCACGCCGGAAATCGAGATCATCGACATCCAGGATGTCAACGAAGCCTATGAACGCGTCATCAAGAGCGACGTCCGCTACCGCTTCGTCATCGACATCGCGAGCCTCGCCAAGGATTGAGGCGGATCACGCTGACTGAACAAGAAGGGCCCGGCATCACTGCCGGGCCATTTGTCATTTCACACCTGTCCGCGAGCGCGACGTCATCCTCGGCCTTGTGCCGAGGATCTACTGAGCTCACATGAAATCGAAAAATCGCAGATGCTCGGGACAAGCCCGAGCCTGACGATCTCAAGGCTCAAGCCCTGGCTGCCAGGCATTCTCCGCCTCATACCTGCAACTGGTAGCCGTTCCGCTCTGGAAACGGCCAGTCGGCCAGCAGCACCATGTCAGGCCGAAAAATCTCGACCTTCAGCGGATAACACTTCGCCACATCGCTCGAATGGCTGGTGCTGCAATCCCCGCCTGGGCAGGCCGAGAGGGCACCCAAGAGATCGATCTCTGCGAACATTTCGAGGAAATCCCCTGAGCGCACAGGGCTCGCCTTCATGAAATATTGCTGCGTATCGCGGGTGAAACCGGTGCACATGAAGACGTTCAGAACGTCATGCACATGCAGTTCGGCCGCCTTGATGTCGATGCCCTTGTGATGCGAGAGCGACCGGCAGAGGTTGGAATGGCAGCAATGGTGATAGTCGCCGCCGGAGAGCAGCCGGTTGGTATAGGGATCGCAGCGCGTCCCGATCACGTCATGCACCCCGCCGCCGAATTCGTCGAAGCCGTACCAGCCGAGCGTGTCATGGCTGATGGTCGCCATCGGTCTGAGTGACGGAAGGTTGCTCCAAAGACGGTTGCCGGTCGACACATGGGTGGCATGCAGCGCCCGCGTCTTGCCGGAAAAGAAGCGCTCGGAGAGATCGTTGGCGTTCCACAGATTAAGATCACCGACTTGCGGACCCTCGACGCTGACGATTCGGAAGAAATGCCCCTTGGGTACCTCGAACGTGTTGCCCTCGCGCGGCGGCACGATCACTTCGTCGACCTTTTCCATCGTCGCCCGCGCCCGCTCCAGAATGCTCATGTCTGGAGCCTTCAGCGATTCCACCGGGTAGCAGACGACGGGTTTGACCGCGCGGCGGGCAGCCGCATCGGCAGGAATGGCGACATTGGTGTTGAAGGGCGACATGCAATGCTCCGGTATGGAAAAGGGTGAGGGGAAGGCGGAAGGACGTGACTGCAGGGTGCCTCAGGCACGCATTGCTGACAACGCCACTTCTTCTTGCCCGATGAACAAGCCTGACTTATTCATAACGGCATGAAAATGCCACCGCCCTCCACCCTCCGTGCCTTCGAAGCCGCAGCTCGCCGCGAAAGTTTCCTGCAGGCTGCAAAGGAACTCGGCATGACGGCAGCAGCCGTCAGCCAGCATGTGAAGGCTTTGGAAGACTGGCTCCGGCTCCCCTTGTTCGAGCGTCGCCCCCGGGGCGTGCGTTTGACCGCAGAGGGGCGCGAACTGGGCGCAGCATGTTCGGAGGGCCTCGGCCACATCGCCCGCGCGGTTGATCGCCTGACGGCCCGCCGCAGTGGGCTGCGCGTTAGCCTCGCCTGCAAACCCTCTGTTGTAAACCACTGGCTCGGACCTCGCCTGCCCCGCTTTCGCGCCGCGCATCCCGAGATCCAGGTCTCGGTCGTCTATCCGCTCGGCGCTTTGACGCCGGACGAGGCCGGCACCGATCTTCTGATCCGCCACGGCACGAAACCGCCCGGCCGCGCCGAAGCCATCCTCAGCGCCGCGACCCGGCCCACCTGCGCGCCCGCCTATCTGGAAAAACACGGTCCGATCAGAACCGCGTCAGCTCTTCTCGACCATCACCTGCTCCATGATGCGACCGAAGCCGCCTGGCAGTCCTGGCTGGCGGCACGAGGCGTCGAGGGACCGACACCACAAGGCCCGCTCTATGCCGATTTCAACCTGCTGGTCAGTTCGGTTTTATCGGGCCTCGGCATCGGCCTATGCCCGACAGCACTGATCGCCGACCATCTGGCAGCGGGCACACTCACGGTGCTGTTCGATGAAACCGCCGACGAAGACAAGGCCTATTGGCTCTTGTCTGGTCCTGATGTGTCTGAACCGGTCGCGATCTTGCGGGACTGGTTCTTGGCGGAAAGTGCCGCGGGCAGCATATAGCGAGCCTTCACCAAGCCGGCTTGTGAAACGTGTGCCAGTGCTCGGCGATCTCGATGCGCTTCGGCACCCAGACCTTCTCGTGGCTCGTGACATAGTCGATGAACCGCGCCAGCGCCGCGGCCCGTCCCGGACGGCCGACGAGGCGGCAGTGGAGGCCGACGGACATCATTTTGGGGCTACCGTTTTTCCCCTCCTCATAAAGCACGTCGAAGGCGTCCTTGAGATAGGTGAAGAACTGGTCGCCGGAATTGAAACCCTGCGGCGTGGCGAACCGCATGTCATTCGTATCGAGCGTATAGGGGATGATCAGGAAGGGTTTGCCCTCGAGATCGGGCACCCAGAACGGCAGATCGTCGGAATAATTGTCGGACGAGTATCGGAAACCGCCCTCCTCCATCACGAGGCGCAGCGTGTTCATGGATGGCTTTCCCTGATACATGCCGAGCGGATGCGAACCGGTCAGTTCTGTGTGCAAACGCACGGCCTCGCGGATATGCTCGCGTTCGACGTCCTCAGGAAAATCCTTGTATTCGAGCCAGCGATAGCCGTGGCTGGCGATTTCCCAATCGGCTTCCTTCATTGCCGCGACGGCTTCCGGGTTACGCGCCATGGCAAGCGTCACGCCATAGACGGTGACCGGTAACTTGCGCTCGGAGAACATCCGCCACAGTCGCCAGAAGCCGGCGCGCGAGCCGTATTCGTAGATCGATTCCATATTGAGGTTGCGCTGCCCCGGCCAGGGCTGCGCGCCAACGATTTCCGACAAGAGGTTTTCCGAAGCGGGATCCCCGTCGAGGATATTGCTTTCGCCGCCCTCCTCATAATTGACGACGAACTGCACCGCGACCCGCGCGTCACCCGGCCACTTGGGATCAGGCGTATCGCGGCCATAGCCGATCAGATCGCGGGGATAGGGGGCAGTCGTCATGGATATCACCTCTGCTGTTTTGCCAGAGGCTATTTTGGCGATTGCCACCTGTCGAGGTCAAAACGACATCGGATGCTGCGTTGCAACGGATCAGGCGATCTTGCGGCTCGCGACGCGGCCGAGCGGATGCAGGGAGTGTACCTGAAAGGGCGCGCCCCTCTCGTTCTCGATGAACAGCGCCAGATTGCCGATCGTCACGGGCTCGGCCAGCACCGGATCGAAATGCGCTTTGAGCGCCTGCTCGATGCGCGGGAAATCACGGGCGAGCAGCGGCCCGGTCAGCGCCATGTGAAAGCGGAACTCGTCCATCACGTAAGGATGGCCCCAGCGGTTGAGATTGGAGAATTGCGGTGCCGACAATCGGTCCGGATTGCGCCGATCGATTTCCGCCTCGCTGAGCGGCGCCCGGTAGCCGTCAAACGCCTGGACGACGGAGGCGGCGAGGTGATCCACGGCCGCGCAAGGCCGATCGAGAATGAGGCCGTAGACTTCGCCGATCCGACCGACACTCAGCCCCGCCACCGTCACCGGTTCCAGGGTGCCGGCAAAATGCATGAGTTCGCGCAGGAGCATCGCCTCGCTCGTCCCCTCGCTCAGCCGGAATGGCGCTTTCAACGTGGCGTGGAAACCGAACCGCCGGGGCAGCGCCGTGTGAAAGGCGATCTCGTGCACGCCGAGCCCACGAAGACCGGGATGGTCCGTCGCGTGGCCGGAATAGACGTTGCGGCCGAGCCAGCTGGCCGCAAGAAGCGTCAGCGGGTCACCGGGCGGCGGCGTGAAGCAGATGGCATAACGCATGTCGAGCACCTCGCACTGGCTCGGTTCGGGCACTTTAGCAAGTGCCGTTGCAACCGAGTGGTTAGGTGATTTGCATGACAGTATGACGAAACGGGAGAAGCGAAACGGGAAGGTCGCGGCTCAAGCGCCTCACAACTCTGTGTGCCCGGCGGCAAAGCCCATGCCCGCCGGCACCGATCAGCCGCCCTTCGCCGCGATGGACACATGATGCGCGGTCGAAAAGCTCTCCGGCAGCGACGCGGGATGTCCAACGATCGGTGCGATCGCTGCGCGCGCGAGCACATGGGCGAGCCCGAAGCTCACCTTGAAGCCGCCGGTCAGCGCAATCACGCCCTCAGCCTGTGGATACGGTCCGACCATCGGGTCACGGTCGATTGCTTTGGGCCTGAGACCCGCCCAGCGCTCGATGACGTGCGCATCGGCCAGCGCCGGGGCAAGCCGCACGGCCCGCTGAACAAGGTCGTCCAGTTGGTGGTCGGTTGTGAACGGTGCGTCGAAACGGTCTTCGCTGGTGCTGCCGATGGCCACCCGACCGCCTTCATGCGGCACAATGTAGAGACCGTCGAGGTAGAGCAGCGGCAGGTCGGGTGCCACCAAGGGGGCCGCGAGCAGCGCCGCCTGCCCTTTGACCGCCTGGCCGAGAGGCCGGACCGGCGCCGGCCCGAGGGAGGACAGCAGCGGAAAGGAAGAATGGCCGGCCGCAACGACGAGGTGACCAAAGCCGACAGAGCGGCCATCGGACAGTGCTGCGCGCGATCCCTTCGCATCGATCGCCGTCACCGCCACTCCTTCGCAAAGCGTCACGCGTGGTGACTGGCGCAGCCGGGCGACGAGCATCGCGATCAGCCCGCGTGGCGAGACGCGGGCAGCAAATGTGTCCGACACCAGGCCCGCGGCTGAGACATTGAGCGCCGGCCAGAAATCCCCATGGGGGGAATGGTCGAGCACATCCCAGGCGAAACGCACACCCTGCTGCGTCCAGTTGCTCTCGGCTTCCGCCGAATGCCGTTCGGCGATGACACGCAGATGCGGCTTCGGCAGCGGGATCAGCCGCCCGGCACGACGGTAACCGGCAGAGAGCCCGGTCTCGGCTTCCATGACCTCGATCTCGTGCTCCAGCGACAGGAGCGCATCGAACTGCAATTGCTTCTTGTCGGTCCAGCGATCGGGCATATGGGGCATCAGCGCGCCGAGCAATCCGCCGCTCGCGCCGCCGCCGAGCGGCCCGCCATCGACGAGCAATGTTGTCAGTCCCGCACGATCGGCTTCGAGCGCTGCCCACAGCCCCATGATGCCGCCACCGGCGATCAGCACGTCCGCGGATGATTGACCGGCGACCGCGAGCGATTTATCGGACATGTCATGACCCAATCAGACGAGATGCCAGCAGGCGGAATGCCGACCGACGCGATGCCAGCGGGCGACGAAAACACCGCGCCCCTGACCTGGCACGACGGCGATATGCCCTACTCGACCGCCTTTGGCGATCATTTTTATTGCCAGACGGATGGGCGGCTGGAATGCAGCCACGTGTTCCTCGCCGGCAATGGCCTGCCGGATCGTTGGCGGGAGGCCGCCGAATTCTGCATCGGCGAACTCGGCTTCGGGACCGGGCTGAACGCCGCCGAAACCTGGCGCCAGTGGAAGACGATACGCGGAACGGACGGCCACCTGCACTTCGTTTCCTTCGAGCTTCATCCGATGCGGGCGAGCGAGATCGACCGTGCGCTGTCGCGCTGGCCGGAAATCGACGCCGAGCGACGGGCTCTGGTCGCCCGCTGGCCGGAAAGCCCGGAAGGCCGCGTCGAGATCGATCTGGACGCGCAGACGCGCCTAACCGTCGTCTGCGGCGATGCCTTTGATCGCCTCGCCGCGAGCAATTTCACCTTCGATGCCTGGTTCCTCGATGGCTTTGCGCCGTCACGCAACAGCGCCATGTGGTCGGCAGAGCTGATGCAACTCGTGTTCGACCGCACCCGGCCCGGCGGCAGCTTCGCCACCTATGCTGCGGCCGGCTTCGTACGCCGGAACCTGCGGGATGCGGGTTATCGTGTCGACCGCCGAACGGGTTTTGCGGGCAAGCGCGAAATGCTCTGCGGCGTCAAGCCTGAAGCTCAATAACCGTCGGCGCGCATCGCCGGACGGATGGCACGGTTGGACCACTCGTCGATTTTGCGCATCAACAGCTCCGGCGAAATCGGCTTCGATAGATAGTCGTCCATGCCGCAGGCGAGACAAGCCTCGCGGTCGCTGGCCATCGCATGGGCCGTCACCCCGACGATCGGGATATGCTCCCCGGTGCCGATCGCAGCCTCTTCCTGGCGGATCGCCTCGGTCGCCCGGTGACCGTTCATGACGGGCATGGAAACATCCATGAGG
>JARXAQ010000211.1 GCA_029865825.1 Rhizobium sp. | reverse complement strand
CGGAACGAGCCAGCTGAACGGCGGCTTGCGTGTCTTATGGCGAAGAAAACGCTGCGCCAGATAGGCGCCACATGCGCCGCCGAAGATGGTGAGCAGGATCAACCGCCGCTCCGGGATGCGCCGAAGCGATTGACGGGCCGCGTGTTTGTCGAAGGCGAAAACTGCGAAGGTCAGCAGGTTCCATCCGAGCAATGCAACGAGCAGGGCGGTTTGAGGGGTGAGCGCCATCAAATCGGTCAAGCCCTTCTGTAACCTGTTCCGCCACCTATCATACAGCCCGGATCCGCACTGTCATCATGCCGTTGCCCAAGCCCTCAAGCCTTGCACCTTCGGCGCATTTGCTCTACCTCACGACACGAAACGTCCACGCATGACACGAGCATCCGATGACCCTGGTAGACACGCGCACGCCCGATCCGAAACGCTTCATTCCCGGCGCCACCGGCGATTGGGAAGTCATCATCGGCATGGAAGTCCATGCCCAGGTGCTGTCGAAGTCCAAGCTGTTTTCCGGCGCCTCGACCGTCTTCGGCAATGCGCCGAATTCCAACGTCTCGCTCGTCGATGCCGCCATGCCCGGCATGCTGCCCGTGATCAACGAGGAATGCGTGGCCCAGGCCGTGCGCACCGGTCTTGGCCTGAAGGCCCAGATCAACAAGCGTTCGATCTTCGACCGCAAGAACTACTTCTATCCGGACCTGCCGCAGGGCTATCAGATCTCGCAGTTCAAGGACCCGATCGTCGGCGAGGGCAAGATCGTGATCTCGCTCGGCCCCGACCGCCAAGGCAATTTCGAGGATATCGAAATCGGCATTGAGCGCCTGCATCTGGAACAGGATGCCGGCAAGTCGATGCATGATCAGCATCCGACCATGTCCTATGTCGACTTGAACCGCTCCGGCGTCGCCCTGATGGAAATCGTGTCGAAGCCCGACATGCGCTCCTCCGACGAAGCCAAGGCCTATATGACCAAGCTGCGCTCGATCGTGCGTTATCTCGGCACCTGCGATGGCAACATGGACGAAGGCTCGATGCGCGCCGACGTCAACGTCTCCGTGCGCAAGCCCGGCGGCGAATTCGGCACGCGCTGCGAGATCAAGAACGTCAACTCGATCCGCTTCATCGGCCAGGCCATCGAATACGAAGCCCGTCGCCAGATCGCGATCATCGAGGATGGCGGCGTAATCGACCAGGAAACCCGCCTCTTCGATCCGGGCAAGGGCGAAACCCGCTCGATGCGCTCGAAGGAAGATGCGCATGACTATCGCTACTTCCCCGATCCGGACCTGCTCCCGCTCGAATTCGACGATGCCTTCATCGAAGAGATGAAGAAGGATCTGCCGGAACTGCCGGACGACAAGAAGGCTCGCTTCGTCGCCGAACTCGGCCTGTCCGTCTACGACGCCTCGGTTCTCGTCTCGGAAAAGGCGATCGCCGATTATTTCGAAGCCGTTGCCGAAGGCCGCGATGGCAAGACCGCCGCCAACTGGGTTATCAACGACCTGCTGGGCGCCTTGAACAAAGCGGGCAAAGCCATTGAAGAGACTCCGGTTTCGCCAGCCCAGCTCGGCGGCATCATCGATCTGATCAAGGCCGAAACCATCTCCGGCAAGATCGCCAAGGACCTTTTTGAGATCGTCTTCACCGAAGGCGGTGACCCGGCCGAAATCGTTGAGACGCGCGGCATGAAGCAGGTGACCGACACCGGCGCCATCGAGCGTGCCGTCGACGAGATCATCGCCGCAAACCCCGATCAGGTCGCCAAGGTGCTGGCCAAGCCCACGCTCGCCGGCTGGTTCGTCGGCCAGGTGATGAAGTCGACCGGCGGCAAGGCCAACCCCCAGGCCGTCCAGGCGCTGGTCAAGGCCAAGCTCGGCATCGTCGAGGAGTAAGGCTTCATGTTCTTCGTCCGCACCGCCACCGATCGCGATGTCGAACCGCTGCGCGCCCTGCTGTCGAAGACCTTTCATGCGACCTATGACAGTCTCTACGGCGTGCCGAAGGTCGCCGAGCTGATCGCCGCCTGGCACAGCGCTGCCGAAATCAAGCGGCGCATTGATGTGAAGGGCGGCGAATATCTCGTCGCCGACGATGGCAAGCGCATCGGTGGCATGGCCTTTGCGGCCATGTCGGAAAAGCTCACCAAGACCGCCGTCCTGCATCAGCTCTATGTGCATCCGGATTGCCAGCGCCAGGGCATCGGCCGCGATCTCTTTGCCGAGGTCGAGACCTGCTTTCCCGATGCCGAGATCCTGCGCCTTGAGGTCGAGCCGCAGAATGCTGCGGCCATCGCCTTTTATGAAGCCCATGATTTCGTCGAAGTCGACAGGACCAAGAATTGCGGCGGTCCGGGTAGCGGGATCGAGGCACTGATCATGGAAAAGCCGCTCCGTTGAGCGGCTTTTTTGTTGGCTGAAAGACGATCAGTTGAACGGCGGCTCGGTGATCTTGCCGTCCTCGTCGATCAGCTGCACCGCCGAACATTCGACGAGCCCGTCCTGACTTGCCGTGCTGCAGGCGAGATCGGCGGCTTTGAGTGCAAGTTCTTTGGTCTGCCAGCCGCAGGAGAACTGGTGCCAATGCGGCCCGCCATCGGCCATCATGAAGATGTCGACGCTCCAATTGCCAGGATTACAGGTGGCATTGACCTGGCAATCCTCGGCGGTGCCCCCGCCGTCGATGCACTGCTTCATCGCACAGTCGATGGCGCTTGCCGTATCCTGGGCGGCACACAGCCCGGAGCTCATTTCCGGCGCCTGCATATAGGCGATGGCCTTGCGCCCGCCCTCCTGGGCAAAGCCCGTGGCAGAGCAAAGCGTTACGCACAGGATTGTTGCGAGCCGCAGCAGTGTTGTCATCAAGACGTCCCCCGATATCGATAGATCGAGGCCAGACTAACTCATTGGCAGGTGGTGCATGCAAGCCCAATCCCTTCAGATCCGCGAAGCAACCCAAAATGATCTGGAAGCCATCGTGGCGCTCTTCGCCGACGATCCGCTCGGCGGCCATGGCGATACGATGGATCCCGAGGCCTTGCCGGATTACCGCGCCGCGTTTGCCCGCATCGCCGCCTCGGCCAACGAGACCCTGTACGTGGCCGAGCTTGACGGCGAGGTGGTCGGCACCTTCCAGACCATGATCACCACGACGCTGACCGGTCGCGGCGCATCGAACATGATCATCGAGGCCGTGCAAACCCGCGCCGACCAGCGGGGCAGGGGCATTGGCGCCGCCATGATCGACCATGCGATCGAGGAGGCGAGGCGCCAGGGCATCCGCCTGGTGCAACTCACCTCGAATGCCGCTCGCAAGGATGCCCACCGATTCTACCAGCGCCTCGGTTTTGCCCCCTCTCATCTTGGCTTCAAGCTCAAGCTGAAATGAGGGGGCTGCGACCCAGAATCACTGGACAAGGCCGAGGCGAGGCGGCATAAGCGGAAGCACTATCGGCGGGCCGTTCGCGGCCTGCAGTCGAGCCACGGCAAAGCCCAAGGACAAGCCATGAAGCAGTTTCTGTTGCAGATCTTCACCTGGTGGAACGGTCAGACCATGGGGACCCGCTTCTTCACCTGGCGCCAGGGCAAGCGCGTCGGCGAAGACGAAGCCGGCAATGTCTATTACGAAGGCCCGATGACGAGCTGGGGCCAGCCCAAGCGCTGGGTCATCTACAACGGTTACGCCGACGCCTCGAAGATTTCCGCCGGCTGGCACGGCTGGATGCATTACCGCACCAACACCCCGCCGTCGAAGGAAGACTACAAGGCCCGCGAATGGGAAAAGGCGCATCGCCCCAACCAGACGGGCACGGCCGATGCCTATCGCCCGCAGGGTTCGATCAACGCTGCCGGCGAGCGCCCGCGTGTAACCGGCGATTACGACGCCTGGACGCCCGGCAACTGAGCCGGATACCCGATTTGGCCATAATCCGGCGTTAGGGCCTCATCCGTGAGGCCCTTGTTGTATCTGGCCTCCAGAGTTCGATGCCAGTGGATTGACGAAAGCGAGCGGGACATGAAGCACAGCGTTTGGAGTTTGGCCGTTCCGGTTCTGGGATTTGCCATGCTCGCCCCGCTTCTGGCCCCGACGACAGCCTCCGCCGCCCGCATTGAAAACACGGTCGCCGAATTCGCCGGCATCGATAAGATTACCGGCCGCATCACCACCTTCGATGTCTATGTTGACGAGACCGTGCAGTTCGGCGCGCTCCAGGTGACACCCAAGGTCTGCTATTCGCGCGACGAGACCGAAGCCCAGAAGATCGATGCCTTCATCGAAGTCGACGAGATCACGCTGGACCGCAAAATCCGCCGCATCTTCTCAGGCTGGATGTTTGCCGACAGCCCGGCGCTCAATGCCGTGGAGCACCCGATCTACGACGTCTGGCTGACCGGCTGCAAGGCGAAGTCCGACGTGCCGGCCCCGCCCGGCGCGAAAGTCACTCAGGTCGCGCCCGAACCGGCCAAGCCCGCAACGATGCCAGCGACCGACGGGGCAGCCGCGCCCACCGACCAGAGCCCGGCAGCGCCTGCCGATCCCGGCACCGCCACGGACGCACCGGTCGCTGTCCCGCCGCTCGAAGCGCCGCAGGACATTCCCGACGAAACCCTCGGTGGCACCCTGCAGCCGCCAGCCGATTTGCCCCAGCCCGTCGATCCCGTTCCCGAAGGCCAGCCGCTGCCACCCGTCACCCCCGTCGCACCGCCCGGCGGCGTCGGCCTCTACTAAGGGGGCAGTTCGCTCTCCCCATATGAGGGACATAGCCCGCTCTTCGACCCATTCGGGAGGGAGAGCAGGGCTTCCCTGGGCGCCGTCGGAGGCCTTGGACCGAGACCCGTCCTGCGACACGTGGAGGAGGGCAGGGCGGCGCGCCCCCCGGCCGACGCTTCCTGATTGACATCCCGGCCAATCAGGAACAGGAAGAGAACGAACAGGAGTTCTCCCACCATGTCCCTCTCCGAGAAATTCATCGTCCTGCCGTTCAAGAAGAACCGCGGCAACATCGTGCCCGGCGAGATGCGCCAGGCCTCGAGTGCGGCCTCTGCGGAAAAGATCGCCACCGCCATGTCCGCCCGCCATCTCGGCGTCGCCGCCTATTCGATCCAGGTCGACGAAGAGAGCGGCGACATGACCAGCCCCAAACTGATCATCGCTTTTGGTGAGACGGCGGATCTGACGGTCAACTGAATCCACGGCTGGGACGGCAAAAGTCCCCTCCCAAACCCTCCCCACAAGGGGGAGGGCTGAACCCGCCTCCACGCATGTGCCCCGATGTGGAATGTCCGGCCGCGCCCTCGTGGAAAACCACAGCCGACAGTTTCGTCGATGGGACGAGACGCCAGCCCCAATTCCTCTTCCCCCTGGTGGGGAGATGGCCGGTAGGCCAGAGGGGGATTTTTCCGAGGCGCGGTCCGCCATTCCCCCTTGACCCAGTCCCCACACAGGCGTGCAATGCCTCCCTGTCCGCATCTCTGGGAGGAGAAATCATGGCCATTGCAAAGAACACCATCTGCCTCTGGTATGATCGCAACGCCGAGGAAGCCGCCCGCTTCTACGCAACCGTCTTCCCCGACTCGGACGTCAAATCCGTCCACCGCGCCCCGAGCGACTATCCCTCCGGCAAGGCCGGTGATGTGCTGACCGTCGACTTCACCGTCGCCGGCATCCCCTGTATGGGCCTGAACGGCGGCCCCGCCTTCAAACACTCGGAAGCCTTCTCCTTCCAGGTCGCCACAGAGGACCAGGAAGAAACCGACCGCTACTGGAACGCCATCGTCGGCAATGGCGGCCAGGAAAGCGCCTGCGGCTGGTGCAAGGACAGATGGGGCATCAACTGGCAGATCACGCCGCGCGCGCTGACCGAGGCGATGGCCGCCGGCGGCGCCGAGGCCAAGCGCGCCTTCGAGGCGATGATGACGATGGGCAAGATTGATGTGGCCAAGATCGAGGCGGCGCGGCGGGGCTGACGACCCTTACGCCGCGTCCGCGAGCAGGCGTGCCATGGCCTCGCTGATCGTCGAGCTGTCATAGGGTTTGGGAAAATAGCGGCTGCCGGCCGGCAGCAGGCTTTCCTCGAGAATGGTCGCACCCGAGGCGACGATCAGTCTGACGGGCGGCCAGCGATCCCGGATGTAGTGCGAGAGCTTGATGCCATCCATCGTGCCCGGCATCTGCACGTCGGTGAAGACGAGGTCGATATCGTCGCGCGATTCGAGGATCCGAATGGCCTCGTCCGCATCGCCGGCTTCCAGCGCCTCGTAGCCTGCATCCATAACCAGGTCGACGGCGCTCATTCGGATCAAGGGACTGTCCTCGACAACGAGAACGACCGGCTTTCCATTTTTCATCTTTGACCTGACATGCAAGAACTCTGTGTTTTCCCGGGAGCGTGTCCCGACGCCAAACGGCATCACGCGTGTTAGGCCGCCGGAGAAAACTCGGCGGGTCCGCTGCTTTCGACATGGGTGATCGTGACGAGGGTCCCGGGATCGGCATCGCTCATTTCGATTTCACCCTGCAGGTTCTTGACGAGGGCCTCCACGATCCCGGTTCCGAGCCCCGCCTTGGGTGCGGCGTCACCGACGGGCATGCCCACACCGTTGTCCCGGATCAACAGGGTCCAGTCCTTGCCCGCCGACTGATAGTCGATCAGGATCGCGCCGCTCTGGTCGTCGGGAAACGCATGTTTCAAGGCGTTGATGACAAGTTCGGTGACGATCAGGCCGAGGCTGATCGACATGCTCGCTTCCACCACGCTCTCGTCGGCCAGAACCTCGATCGACAGCCGGTCGGGATCGGCAATCATCGATGCGCCCAGGCTCTGGCACAGCTGTTTGAAATAGGTCCGCACCTCCACGGTCCCACCGGCCGAGGTCGAGAGCTGCCGTTGCAGCGCCGCGATCGACATCACCCGGTGATGGGCGTTCTGCAGATGCCCGCGCGCCTCTTCCGACTGAACTCGCCTCGCGCTCTGCATCAACACGCTGGCGATAATCTGCAAACTGTTGGCGACCCGGTGCTGGACTTCCTGCAAAAGAATGGCCTTGTCGCGGATCAGGTCGTCCTTCAGCCGCGCTTCAGCGCGCTGGTCCGTCACGTCAGTGATCGCCACGAGAAGGCGGGTCCGGTTCGCGTCCCCGTCCTCCAGCCGCTGCGCGTTGACCAGCAATTGCCGCGTGCCGCTGTTCGGCCGTTTCAGGTCCACCTCATAGGCCAGGATATTGGCGCTGCCGGACGCCGTCGCCATCAGCAGCGACCGCAGTTTCGGCATCGCCCATTCACCCTGTCCCAGATGATCGAGCTTGGCACCCGGCACCGACCCCGGATCGATCTCGAAGGCGCGGCAGAAAGAGGCACTGGCCGCGATGATCGTCAGATCCTCGGCCAGAAACAGCAGCGGTTCATTGGAAGACACGACGACTGCAAGCGTGCTCGCCGCTTCGAAATGCACGATCGGTGCCTTTGACATGGAATGTCCCTCAGGGCCCGAAGACTCACGAAGCAAGTCATGACTCGGTGATCGCCGAAATGCCGAAGGGCATCAGGATTGGTGTGGTGTAGCATAGTTACGGGATGCGTGCAGGGTTCTTTGGGGTTTCGACCGGGGCGTGTTGGGGGGGCGGCAGCGCCTGCGGCCGATGCAAGCACAAGTTAGGTCGGATCTTTTCTGCCTATGTTTTCGATGTCGCCACTTGCAATCTCGTCCATGCTTCCTTTGTAAGCTGGTGCGAAGCCTCTGTTGTTCGGACGGCACGTGAAACGACGGTTGCGCTAGCCGGTTTTGGCGGCCCTGTGTCTGGAGTATTGAATGGCGCTTCCCACGATTTTTTCCCCTTCCCGGAACTGCTGGCGCACAGAAACTGCCGAAGATTTTTCCATCCTGGTCGATGCAGACAACTATTTCGCATCCGTCCGCGCCTCGATGATGGCGGCAAAGCACACGATCTTCTTTATCGGATGGGACTTCGATGCGAGGATCGCACTTGGCCATCCCAAGGTTGATGATGGAGCACCGCGCGGGGTCGGAGACTTCCTCCTCTGGCTGGCGCATCGCACCCCGGGCCTTCAGATCAGGATACTGCTGTGGAGCCCGGCGCCGCTCGCCAGCTGGGCCAGGCCCGCGAACCTTCCGCACCTTCTGCGGTGGAAATGGAACCGACAGATCTCGGTACGCCTAGACGGAAAACATCCCCTGGGGAGCTCACACCATCAGAAGATGCTGGTGATCGATGATGCTGTCGCCTATTGCGGCGGCATCGACGTGACCCTGGATCGATGGGACACGCGGGAGCATCTGGACGACAACCCCGACCGCCGCCGCCCCAACGGCAAGCCCTATGGACCCTGGCACGACATATCGAGCCGGTTCACGGGCCCTGCGGCCCGCGCGCTGGGCGAATTGTGCCGGCATCGCTGGACCCGCGCCGGCGGAGCATACGTGCCACTCGTCGAGCCAGCGCCTGTCCGCGAGGAAGACGCGCCGCACGTTTCCTTTGGCAAGGTTGATCTCGCCATCGCCCGCACGAGCCCGGCCTATCTGAAGGAAACCGCAGTCACCGAGATCGAGCAGCTTGCGCTCGACATGATCAACGCCGCGAAACGCACGGTCTATGCCGAAAGCCAGTACTTCGCCTCGCGCGCCATCGCCCAGGCGATTGCTCGAAGGCTCAGCGAGCCGGATGGACCGGAAATCGTCCTTGTCAATCCGACGACATCCGACAATTGGCTTGGCCAGATCGCCATGGATACGGCGCGCGCGCGGCTCGCCGAATCCTTGCGCCGCCACGACACATACGGACGGTTCAGGATCTATCATCCCATCACCTCGAAGGGCCAGCCTATCTACGTGCATGCAAAGCTGATGATCGTCGACGACCAATATCTTCGCGTCGGTTCGTCTAACATCAACAATAGATCGATGCGCTTCGACCAGGAGTGTGACGTCGCCGTAGAGGCGGGGTCATCAGAAGAGCTGTCGGCAAAGATAACGAGCTTCAGAAATGATCTGCTGGCCGAGCATCTGAGCACAACGCCGGAGACCGTTGAACAGACGATCCATCAGCGCGGTTCGCTGATTGCCGCGATCGAGATGCTGCGCGCGCAAAACGCAGAAGCGTCCATCGCCACACTGAAGCCATATGAGACACCAGAGATCTCAGACATGGAGAAATGGCTCGCCGACCATGAGATCCTCGACCCGGAAGGCTCCGACGCCGTCTTGGAGCCGATCGAGAAGCGCGGCCTGTTCCGGGGGAGGCTGAAGCGGCCGGGGAGGCGTCGTGCCGGCACGTAGAGGCAGGGCCGTTCGGCGCCGGCGTAACGCCGGCGGTGGCGGCCAGCTGTCAGCATTCAGAAACTAGAGCTTCCCGTATATGTCCTCGTCGGGATTTATATATCCCTTTTCAACCATCTGGTTGAAATCGGCAATCACGTTCGAGTGCGTCTCCGCATATAGCTTCTGCAGTTGGGACGGAGCGTAGGCCTTCGTAAATTCGATGTCGTCCAGCAGCCATATAATTGGATGTCGCTTCCGGAAGTAGCGGTCCCGACGATATCTGAATCCGAGGCGCGCCGCCCATCTGCGCAACGCAAACGAATTGTTTGCAAGCCGCACCCGGATCTTCTCTACAAAGTCCACGTCGGTCAGATCACTCTTGGACATCTGGATTTCCGCTCAGCGCCCCGCTTCAAGTGCAGCGTCCTCCGCGCGGCCCGTCGAGAAGTGCGCTACCATTCGCACTATATTTGCCGGGATGGACTTTGGGTTCACCGATTGGCCGTAGCCTGTTGAGACGATCAACTGCGATGCACAAATAGGCAACCTCCAGTATCAGTTACTTCTCGCACATAAGAACATTTTTTATATTTACTGAGGCGTCTGCTTGTGGAGTTGAAAGGTTTCGGGCCGAATGCCGAACGAAGCAGAAAATCAGCCCCAACCCCTCAAAACCTAACCGTATCCTTCTCCATCGCCTTATCCAGCAACAGCCCATACGCCTCTTTCGGAATATCCACCGCCCCAAACGTCTTCAAATGCTCGGTGGTGAACTGCGTATCCAAGAGCGTAAACCCGCGCTCCCTCAACCGCTCGACGAGATACACGAGACAGATCTTCGACGCATTCGTGCGTCTTGAAAACATGCTCTCGCCAAAAAACGCCGACCCCAGCGACACCCCGTAGAGACCACCGACCAGCTCGTCGCCCTCGAACGCCTCGACGCTGTGCGCGTGGCCGAGCCGATGCAGCGCGCCGTAGAGTTCGCGAATGGTCTGGTTGATCCAGGTGCTCGGCCGGTCGGGGGCCGCTTCCGCGCATTTGTCCACCACCTGGTCGAAGGCGGTATCGAAGCGGATGTCGAAGGGGCGTTTGCGGATCGCCTTTGAAAGGCTCGCGGAGACGTGGAATTCGTCGAGGGGGATGATCCCCCGGATCTCCGGCTCGACCCAGAACAGCTCCGGGTCGTCGGCGGCATCCGACATCGGGAACATCCCGATGGAATAGGCGCGCAGCAGGAGCTCCGGTGTGATCCTTTGGTCCCTGCTGCGCCGCCCAGCCATGTCGTATCAGGCCGAGGTTTCGGCCAGATAATGTTCCAGCCAGTGGATGTCGTAGTCGCCGTTGGCGATGTCCTGGTTGGCCACGAGATCCTGGAACAGCGGCAGCGTCGTCTTGATGCCGTCGACGACGAATTCGTCGAGCACGCGGCGGAGCCTCATCATGCATTCGACGCGGGTGCGTCCATGCACGATCAGCTTGCCGATCAGGCTGTCATAATAAGGCGGGATCTTGTAGCCGGCGTAAACGCCGGAATCGACGCGAACGCCGAGACCACCCGGTGCATGGAAATGCGTGATCGTGCCGGGCGACGGCACGAAGGTGCGCGGGTCCTCGGCATTGATGCGGCATTCGATGGCGTGGCCGGAAAAGACGATCTCGTCCTGCGTGACCGAGAGGCCGGCGCCGGAGGCGACGCGGATCTGTTCGTGCACGAGGTCGATGCCGGTGATGGCTTCGGTGATCGGATGCTCGACCTGCAGGCGGGTGTTCATCTCGATGAAGAAGAACTCGCCGTTTTCGTAGAGGAATTCGATCGTGCCGGCGCCCCGGTACTTCATCTTCTTCATCGCGTCAGCGCAGATCTGGCCGATCTTCATCCGCTGCTCGACATTGAGGGCAGGGGAGTTTGCCTCTTCCCAGACCTTCTGGTGGCGGCGCTGCAAAGAGCAGTCGCGTTCACCGAGATGGATGGCGTTGCCGGCACCGTCACCGACCACCTGCACCTCGATATGGCGCGGCTTGCCCAGGTATTTTTCCATGTAGACGGCGTCGTTGCCGAAAGCGGCAAGCGCTTCGGAGCGGGCAGTCGACACGGCTTCTTCGAGTTCCGCCTCGTTCTTCGCCACCTTCATGCCGCGGCCACCGCCACCGGCGGTCGCCTTGATCAGCACGGGGAAGCCGATTTCGCGGGCGATTTCCAGCGCGTTCTCCGGCAGCACTTCGCCGTCCGAGCCTGGAACAACGGGGATGCCGAGTTCGACCGCGGTCTTCTTCGCCGTGATCTTGTCGCCCATCAGGCGGATATGCTCCGCCGTCGGTCCGATGAAGGTAATGCCATGGGCGTCGAGGATATCGGCGAACTTGGCATTCTCCGACAGGAAGCCGTAGCCCGGATGAACCGCGTCAGCGCCGGTGATTTCGCAGGCAGCGACGATCTGGTGGATGTTGAGATAGCTGTCGCGCGACGGCGGCGGGCCGATGCACACGCTTTCGTCCGCCAGGCGCACATGCATGGCGTCCGCATCAGCCGTCGAATGGACGGCCACGGTCGCAATGCCGAGCTCCTTGCAGGCGCGCAGAACGCGCAGCGCAATTTCGCCGCGGTTGGCGATGAGGATCTTCGAGATGGCTGTCATGCGGGCTTACTCGATGATCACGAGGGGCTCGCCATATTCGACCGGGCTTGCATCGTTGACGATGATTTCAACGATTTTGCCCGAACGCGGCGAAGGGATCTGGTTCATGGTCTTCATGGCTTCGATGATCAGCAGCGTCTGGCCTTCCTTGACCGTGGCGCCGACTTCGATGAAGGCGCGGGCGCCCGGAGCCGGCGACAGGTAGACAGTGCCGACCATCGGTGCGGTCAGAGCCTTGGAGAGGTCGCGACCGGCAGGAGCGGCGGGGGCAGCAGCCACGGCCGGTGCGGTGGCAGGAGCAGCCGGAGCCTGGTAGGCATAGCCCTGCATCTGCTGCGGCATCATCATCGGCGTGCCGTTCCGCGAAACGCGAATGCGCAGAGCGTCCTGCTCCACTTCGATCTCGGTCAGATCCGTGTCGTTGAGGATGTTTGCGAGATCGCGGATCAGCGCCTGGTCGATTCCCGTCTTCTTGTCAGCCATGGATGGATGTCCTGTATTCTTGTTATTGCGTGAGGGTCTTGAGCGCATGCAGCGCCAGAATGTAGCTATGGGGGCCGAAACCGCAGATGACGCCCTTTGCGGCGGGCGCTATCATCGATTTGTGGCGGAATTCCTCGCGTGCATGCACGTTGGAAATATGCACTTCGATCACCGGCAGCGGCGAGATCGCGCGGATGGCGTCATGCAGGGCGACCGAAGTATGGGTATAGGCGCCGGCATTGAACGCCACGCCTGCGGCCTTCTCTCCGGCTTCATGCAGCCAGTCGACGAGCATGCCCTCGTGGTTCGACTGGCGGAAATCGACGGTCAGGCCCAGTTCTGCGCCTGCTTTATGGCAATCGGCCTCGATATCGGCGAGCGTCTTGCCGCCATAAATCCCCGGCTCCCGCTTGCCCAGCATGTTGAGATTGGGGCCGTTCAGCACGAAAATGGTTTTGCTCATCTACGCTTCCGTCGACTTTCAACCGCCTCCTATAGACCGAGAGGCCCTGTAGGGAAAGCCCTTAGGCCGGATCACGGCCCCCCATCCCCGGAAATCGGGGATAAGGTTAAGCCGGCCGGAGGGGAGGCTGCGGGCCGCTCAGCAGGTCGCCTTGCCGCAGGACCGGACATTGACGATCTTTTCCGCGAGCGTCGTGGCGCCAACGGCACCCGGAACCATCTCGTTGCCGATCACATAGGACGGCGTGCCGGTGATGCCGAGGCTGGTGGCGACTGCATAGGTTTCCTGCACGGAGGGATCGTTCGGGCTTTCCGCCATCTTCGCCCGGATCGCCTCTTCGGTGACGCCAAGGCCGCCCGCAATCGCGATCGCGCTCGCCTCGTCGGCGCGTTCTTCCGAGGTCATCATGGCACGGAAGAAATCGCCGTATTTCTCAGGTGAAAGCTTGCGCACGGCATCCGATACCTTATGGGCGGCGAGTGAATCCGGTCCGAGGATCGGGAATTCCTTTAGCACGTAACGGATGTTCTTGTCCTTCTCGAGCACTGCTTCCATGTCAGGATGGGCGCGGCGGCAATAGCCGCAATTGTAGTCGAAGAACTCGACGATGGTGACGTCGCCCTTGGGGTTGCCGATGGCGAGATCATGGCCCGACTGGAAGATCGTGTCCTGGTTGGTCGAGACGGCGGCAGCCGACTTCTCGATCCGGGCAGCATCCTGCTTCTTCTGCAAGGCATCCTGCACGTCCAGCATGATCTCCGGGTTTTCCATCAGGTATTCCCGGATGAACTCGCCCATTTCCTTCTTCTGCGCATCGTCGAGTGCTGTGGCGGGAAGCGGCATCAGGGCCGGCAGGAGAGCCACGGCGGTCGCGGCGATCATCTTGAAGTTCAGGCCCATTGTCTGTCTCGTCCTCGTTTCTGCAATTCTTGGAATGCCGGCATGTCGCGGCATGGCTCGAAGGCCTAACCTAACGACAAGCTGAGACAAGGGAAATCGCATTTTTGGCAGCACTTGTCCCGTGCTCCATTGTGATGCCGCCCGCTTTGCGGCAAATGTCTGGCAGTCCGCATTCAGGAGCCGAATTCCTTGATCTCGATTTCAAAACGCAGTGCCGTCGAACCCTTTCACGCCATGGACATCCTGGCCGAAGCCACGCGGCGCAAGGCCGAAGGCCGCCCGGTCATCTCCATGGCCGTTGGCCAGCCCGGCCATCCGGCACCGCAGGCAGCCCTTGCCGCCGCCCGCACAGCGCTGGAAGGCGGCCGCATCGGCTACACCGACGCACTCGGCATGACGGCGCTGAGAAAGGCCCTGGCGGAAGAATACCAGCGCCGCCACAGCGTCACCGTCGACTGGAATCGCATCGTGGTGACGACCGGCTCGTCCGCCGGTTTCAACCTCGCTTTCCTCACGCTGTTCGATGTCGGTGATGCCGTCGCGATCGCAAGGCCCGGTTACCCCGCCTATCGCAGCATTCTGTCAGCGCTCGGCCTCAAGGTGATCGAAGTCGCCGTCGGCGCCGAGACCGGCTATACGCTGACGCCTGAGAGCCTGGAACGCGCTCAAACGGAAGCCGGTATCCGTCTCAAGGGTGTCCTGCTCGCAAGCCCCGCGAATCCGACGGGCACCGTCAGCACCCGCGCCCAGCTCACCGATGTCTATGCGTACTGCCAGGGGCAGGGGATCACGCTGATCTCCGACGAGATCTATCACGGCCTGACCTATGGTGCGGAGGAGACAACGGCGCTCGAAATTGGCGACGAGGCCGTGATCATCAACTCCTTCTCCAAATACTACTGCATGACCGGCTGGCGCATCGGCTGGATGGTGCTACCCGAAGAACTGGTCCGCCCCGTCGAATGCGTCGCCCAGAGCCTCTATATCTCGGCGCCCGAACTCTCGCAGATCGCAGCGCTCGCGGCCCTATCGGCCACCGCCGAACTCGACGGCTACAAGGCCGCCTGCCGCGCCAACCGCGATTTCCTGGCGACGCGCCTGCCGCAACTCGGCCTGCCGCTGCTCTCGCCAATGGACGGCGCCTTCTATGCCTATGTCGATGCGAGCCGCTTCACCAATGACAGCATGGCGTTCGCCAGGCGTATCCTCGCCGAGACGGATGTCGCCGTCACGCCCGGCCGCGACTTCGATCCGCTGGACGGTCATCTCGCGCTTCGCCTGTCTTATGCCGGCACGATGGCCGACATGGTCGACGCAACGACCCGACTGGAAAAATGGCTCGCGTGATCAATTCGGCAATTCGCGAAATGGATTCATCTCCAAAGGCTTGGCACCATGTCCTGACTCAGTCTCGCAGGGCGTTGACTCCGATTGTGAAGGCGCCTGGTGAAGGCGGAAATCCATGACGCAGATCTTTTCCCCGGTCCCCGGTCCCGCGCCGGACATCCTTACGCCTCGGACGTTGATGCGCGCCCACAGGCTCACGGACTTCGAGCCGATGGCGACGATGTGGAGCGACGATGCCGTGACCCGATACATCCTCGGCCGCCCCTCGACCCGGGCGGAAACCTGGAGCCGGCTCTTGCGCTACATTGGCCACTGGCAGGCGCTCGGTTTCGGCTATTGGGCGATCGAGGACCGCGCAACTGGCGGCTTTATCGGCGAGGTCGGTTTTGCCGATTACCAACGTGACATCGAGCCTTCATTGGGGGACACGCCGGAGGCCGGCTGGGTGCTGTCGCCGGACGTGCATGGAAGGGGCATCGCGACGGAAGTGATGTCGGCGGCACTGGATTGGGCCGACCGGACTTTGCACGACGGCAAGACTG
>JARXAQ010000259.1 GCA_029865825.1 Rhizobium sp. | reverse complement strand
GTGGCTGGAAGGCAAGGGGCTGTCGGAGACCGTGGCGGATGCGCTTGGGGTCGGTACCGTCGTGATGCTCATCACGTATCTGTCGCTGATCGTCGGCGAACTTGTGCCGAAACAGGTGGCGCTGCGCAATGCGGAGGCCGTGGCCGCCCGCATGGCGCCTGCCATGTTCATCCTCGCGAAAGTCGCAGCTCCACTCGTCTGGCTGCTCAACGGCTCCGGCAAACTGGTGTTGTCTCTGCTCGGCCAGCAAGGCGAAAGCGGCGGCAAGGTCACGGACGAGGAAATTCGCACCGTGCTGGCCGAAGCGCATAGCGCCGGCGTGATCGAGGCGGGAGAATCCGCCATGATCACCGGCGTCATGCGGCTCGCCGACCGCACCGCGCGTGGACTGATGACACCGCGCCGCGACGTGCTGATCCTCGACGTCGAGGACACGATCGCCGAGGTGCGCGAGGTGCTGAGCGACAGCCCGCATTCGCGCATTCCGGTGCGCCGCGGGGATTCCGACGAAATCATCGGCGTGCTTCTGGCCAAGACGCTTTATGAGCGGCTGGCAATGGGGGACGCGGCCGATCTGGGCAGTCTCGTGTCGGACGTGCCTGTTGTATCGGATCTCGCCAAGGCAACCGACATCATCGAGGCTCTGCGTCGGACGCCGCTGCACATGGTTCTCGTTTATGACGAATACGGCCATTTCGAAGGCATCATCACGTCGGGCGACATCCTGGAGGCCATTACCGGGGCTTTCCAGCAGGATTCCACCGAGGAACAGGCAATGTTCCAGCGCGAGGATGGCTCCTATCTCGTCGCCGGCTGGACCCCGATCGACGAGTTCGTCGACATCATCCGCGTGCCCGTCGATCTCGACCTCGACTACACGACCGTTGCCGGTTTCGTGCTCGACGAGATGAAGCGCATTCCAGAACTCGGCGAGAGCTTCGTCAAGGGTGACTGGCGCTTCGAGGTCGTCGATCTCGACGGCCGGCGGATCGACAAACTTCTGGTCTCACGACATCAGGCGTAAGCCCCATGGTCCGGGCCTAGCGCCCGGCCATTCCTTCCGGGTAAAACGGCACCTGCGACAATCTGTTGCATCTGTGCAACGGATGTTCCGAAGTTTTGCAATCTCGAATTGCGGGCTTGCGGCCTGTGATTCTCCGTGGCATCTTCCCGCTATCCGCAACACAAGCAACAGGAGGCGACCGATGACACATTTCTCGACGTATATGCGCCTCTCTGGCGGATCGGCGTTTGCTCACAAGCCGGCCAACTCCGGCTGCGTGCGAACCACCCGCTGATCGTTCACTCGGTCAGATTTCCCCGCCTTTTCAGGCATTTTTCATCCTACTGACGTGAATGGCCCTCGGCGCGCGTAGTCGTGTCTTAAGGCCCGATCCGCGTCGTTTTTCATCACCGAAAGGACCTGGACGCTCGCGCGTTCCGGGGCGGAAAAATCATGCACAACGATCAATCACTGGTTGAGAGCTCTCTCAAGGAGAGAATACATGAACTGGTCGAGCGGTTCGGCCCGTGGCGCATCGCGCTTGCGGTTCTGTTTGCTGCGTGGCGGCAGCGTCGCAAACATAATCTGACCTCCGGTCTGTCGGCGCGCATGCGTGCGGACATCGGCCTGCCTGTCGACGAAGTTCAGCGTCTGCCGTCGCGGATGTCACTCTGGGACATCCGGCTTTAGTCCGGTACCCGGTTCCGCGGCCTGTCTGCGGAGCCGGGTACCGGCATGCATTATTCCGCCGCTCGCCGCTTTGCGTGGTGATCGCGGTGGCCGGCTGCTACAGTAGAATGATCAGCGAATCGCCATTGGAGTCGCCTGCGGAAAGTGCTGCTTTTCCGGCACTTCGTGCAGCATTGCCTGTGGGTTTCGTGCGCCATCCTCAGACGGAAGGGCGCAAGTCTGTTAGAGACATCTGGTCAATGCATTCCAGGGCATTCAGGAGACTGCGCAGTTGAAAGTCGGAATCGATATGGGAACGGTGCAGGGCGGTCAGCCTGCCAAGCTCGATATCGAGGAGCTTCTCGCCACCCGTCTTCTCGTGCAGGGCAATTCCGGATCGGGCAAGTCGCATTTGTTGCGCCGCCTGCTCGAACAGTCTGCGCCGTGGGTCCAGCAGGTGATCATCGATCCGGAAGGTGATTTTGTCACGCTTTCGGACAAGTATGGCCACGTGGTCGTGGACGGCGAGCGAACCGAGGCCGAACTCATCGGCATTGCCGACCGTATCCGCCGTCACCGGGTCTCCTGCGTGTTGACGCTCGAGGGGCTCGACGTCGAACAGCAGATGCGCGCCGCCGGCGCCTTCCTCAATGGCCTCTTCGATGCCGACCGCGAATTCTGGTATCCTGTCCTCGTTGTTGTCGACGAAGCGCAGATGTTTGCGCCCGCCGTCGGTGGCGACGTGTCGGAAGACGCGCGCAAGGTCTCGCTCGGCGCCATGACCAACCTGATGTGCCGTGGCCGTAAGCGCGGGCTCGCCGGCGTCATCGCCACGCAGCGGCTCGCCAAGCTCGCCAAGAATGTCGCGGCCGAAGCTTCGAACTTCCTGATGGGCCGCACCTTTCTCGATATCGACATGGCGCGCGCCGCCGACCTGCTTGGCATGGACCGGCGCCAGGCGGAGATGTTCCGCGACCTGCAGCGCGGCAATTTCGTGGCGCTCGGCCCGGCCCTATCGCGTCGTCCGCTGCCGATCGTCATCGGCAATGTCGAGACATCCGCACGGTCGTCCTCGCCGCTCCTGATGCCGCTTCCCGATGCGCCGCAGGATGTCGAGGACCTGATCTTCACGCCGGATCCGGAAGAATTCACCCGCCCGATGGTGCGGCGTACCCCGCCGGCCCCACGCCCTACCACGGACATCCTCGCCGAGCTTTCCCGCTCGACACCGGCGTCCGACGCGCCTGTCAGCGCTGACGTTTCGATGCCGTCCCGCCATGCGGAGCTCTCGGCCGAGGAGCGCGAGGAGCGGCTGTCGGCCGTGCTGTCAGAAATCCTTGCCGATCCGCAGGCCGCCTACCGGACCGACAGCGTGCTCTATCAGGAGTTCCTGGTGCGGGCCCGTATGCGCCGCGTGTCCGGCCCGCCAATGCCGATGGGCGAATTCCGCCGTCGTGTCGCTGTAGCCCGTGCAGGCGTCGATGAGGAGACGGCGGCGAGCGAAGGCTGGCAGACTGCTTTGTCGCTATCTGTCCGCGTCTCGGATGACCTGCAGGGCGTTTTCCTGCTACTGGCCAAGGCAGCGCTTCGCCAAGAGGAATGCCCCTCGGACATGCGCATCGCGCGCGCCTATGGCACGCATTCGGCGCGCCGTGCCCGCCGGCTGCTCGGCTATTTCGAGGAACAGGGCCTGGTCGTCGTGCATACGGACTTTTCCGGCAAACGCATTGTCGCCTTCCCAGATCTCGAAGCGGAGACACGGCCGGGCGATCCCAATCAGGTGGACGCCGAGGCGCCGTCGCAGTCGGCCGCCGAGTAAAAGCCTTCGGCGGCAGCGCGGTCTGAGCGGCTTTAAGCCGCCCGCTCTTCCCAGACCTGCACCAGAGCCACGATCGTCTCCACGGCCTTTTCCATGTCCTGGACGCTCACCCATTCGAGTGGCGAGTGATAAGCATGGCCGCCGGTATAGATGTTGGGGCAGGGCAGGCCCATGAAGGACAGGCGCGAGCCGTCGGTGCCGCCGCGAATGCTGTGCAGGACCGGCTCCAGACCGACGCGACGAACGGCTTCGGCGAGGTTGTCCATGATTTCAGGATGACGGTCGAGCACTTGCTTCATGTTGCGGTATTGCTGCTTGACGGTGAAGGTCATCGTCGAGCCGGGATAGCCGGTCATCACATCATCGGCGATCGCCTTCAGCAGCGCTTCCTTCTCAGTGAGACCCGCGTCGTCGAAGTCGCGGATGATCAATTGCAGATGGGCGCTCTCCATGCTGCCCGACATATCGACCGGATGGATGAAGCCCGCGTGGCCTTCCGTCGTTTCAGGCGCTATGTCACGCGGCAGGCGGGCGACGATGTCGCTGGCGATCTTGATCGCGTTTTCCATCTTGCCCTTGGCGTAACCCGGATGCATGGCGACGCCGGTGATATCGATCGTCACGCCATCAGCGGAAAAAGTCTCGTTCTCGATCTCGCCGACGGTGGATCCATCCAGCGTATAGGCAAATCGGGCGCCGAGCTTTTCGATGTCGACCTTGTCGGCGCCACGACCGATTTCCTCGTCGGTGGTGAAGAGGATCTTGATCGTGCCGTGGCGGATGTCCGGGTTTGCCAACAGATGGGCCGCTGCCGTCATGATCTCGGCCACGCCAGCCTTGTCGTCGGCGCCGAGCAGGGTCGTGCCGTCGGTGGTGACGATATCGTTGCCGATCTGGCCGTTGAGCTGCGGATGGGCAGCGACCCGGATCACCTGGCCGCTGTCGCCGGGAAGCGCGATGTCACCGCCCTGATAGTTGCGCAGGATCTGCGGTCGGACATTGGTGCCGCTGAAGTCAGGCGCGGTGTCCATATGGCTGCAGAAGCAGATGACCGGCACGTCCTTCGTCGTGTTGCCGGGAATGGTTGCATAGACATTGCCGTGTTCGTCGAGATGGGCATCGGAAAGCCCCAGTGCCAGAAGTTCGTCCGTCAGCAACCGGCCGAGATCCTTCTGCTTTTCCGTGGACGGCTGGGCGTTGCATGCCGGGTCCGACTGGGTGTCGATGACGACATAGCGGAGAAAACGATCGAGGACGGTGTCGCTCATGGTTGCTGTCCCTGGATCTGGGCCTGGATGGGCTTCTGGCTGGCGCTGACCGGTACAGGTCCGAGATGTTTGTCGAACATGCCGATGATTTCGGTATTGCGGGCGTCGTTGCTGGCAGCCCCGAGAACGACGCCGACAAGCCGGCGCTCGCCGTTGGTGGCTGAGGTCACGATGTTGTAGCCTGCGGCCTTGGTGTAGCCGGTCTTGATGCCGTCGGCACCGGGATAGCGGACGAGGAAGGGATTGTGGCCGCGAAACTTCATGCTGCGGAAGGTCATGCCACGCGAGGCGAAAAGCTTGTATTCCTCGGGATAGTCGCGGATCAGGGCAAGGCCGAGCCGGGCCATGTCGGTCGCCGTCGTCACCTGGGCAGGGTCCGGCAGACCGGACGGGTTGGTAAAGACCGTGTCGTTCATGCCGAGTGCATGGGCCTTGACGGTCATCACCACGCCGAAGGCGGCTTCGGAGCCGGCCAGCGTCTCGGCAACGGCGGTCGCCGCATCATTGGTCGAGAGGACCACCATGCCCATCACCGCTTCGCGCACACTGATCGTGTTACCGGCGCCGATCGCGAACTTGTAGGGCTCCTTGTCATTGGCATTCTTGGAGATGACCAGGCGCTGGTCCCAGGAGAACCGGCCGGAATGCAGGGCCTCGAAGGTGAGATAGAGCGTCATCATCTTGGTCAGCGATGCCGGATAGGTCAGCGCATCGGCATTCGTCGCTTCCAGCACCTGGCCGGTCTCGGCGTCCACGAGGATGTTGGCGTGTGTGGCAGCCTGGGCATTTATCGCGGTGAGCGGCAGAGACAGGTACAGCAAAGCGAGCAGGTAAAGACGAGACAAACGTGGGATCATCGGGGGAGACGCATGTTGATGGCGGGACCCACGGGATAGCGGAGTTCGCTCGGCGTGTCAGCAGTTTGCGATGCGTGATCCAGTTCCTTGCAGTCAAAATTCTGCGACGGAACAAAAAAGGGCGGCCCGAGAGCCGCCCTTCATCAGATTTGTCAGCCTTCCTGACCGGTGCCGTGCTTCTCCGGCAGGGCGTTTCTCGTCGCCCAGAGAGAGCCGAGGATACCAGCGGCAAGGATGCCGAGGGTAACCGTCAGCGAGACGACTGGCGGGATCTTGGCGAGCCCCAGCATGTCGGCCAGAAAAATCTTCGAGCCGATAAAGATCAGCACGACCGACAGCGCGTATTTCAAATAGGCGAAGCGGTGGATCAGGGCAGACAGCGCAAAGTAGAGGGCGCGCAGGCCGAGGATCGCGAAGATGTTCGAGGTGTAGACGATGTAGGGGTCGGTGGTGATCGCGAAGATCGCCGGGATCGAGTCGACGGCGAAGATGACGTCGGCCAGTTCCACCATCACCAGCGCCAGGAAGAGCGGGGTGATGAAGGTCTTCAGCTTTCCTGTCTTCTCGTCCGGCTCCCGCACGAAGAATCGCTCCTGGCGCAGGCCGTCGGTCACCGGCAGCTTGCGCCGCAGGAACTTCAGGACCGGGTTGGAGGAGACGTCATATTCCTGGTCGGCGGTCAGCAGCATCTTGATGCCGGTGCCGATGAGGAAGGCCGCAAAGATATAGAGAACCCAGTTGTAGTTCTCGACGATGGCAGCGCCCGCCGCGATCATGATGCCACGCAGAACGATCACGCCGAGGATGCCCCATAGCAGAACACGGTGCTGGTAGGCTCTGGGAATGGAGAAGTAGCTGAAGATCATCGCGATGACGAAGATATTGTCCATCGCGAGGCTTTTCTCGACCACGAAACCGGTCAGATATTCCAGACCGGCCTGTTCGCCACTCTGGTACCAAAGCCAGCCACCGAAGGCGAGGCCGAGGGAGATATAGAAGGCGGAGAGGGCGAAACTCTCCTTGATGCCGATCTCGCGGCTGTCTTTGTGCAGAACCCCGAGATCGAGAGCGAGGAGGAAGAGAACGACGACGACGAAAGTGAGCCACATCCAGGCAGGCTTGCCCAGAAAATCAATCCAAAGAAAATCCACGATGGGGTTTCCCTTGCCGGATAGTTGAGGATCGCAGCTCCGACATCACGGGAATCCGGCACTCGCGTCAGAGGGGCCCGGTGCTGCGTTTCCCAGAGATGGTTTTGTTCTTGCCTGTTTCAAGTCTCGTTGTTGACATTTTTCGCCAAGCCCACTAATGACCCCCTCAACGCCGGGCCGAAACGCCCGGTGTTTGTTTTGACATGTCCCGTGGTTTTCTCCGTAGCTTACGTGAGAAGCCTGTCAGAGCCTCGAAAAAGGAGGCTCAGAGGAGGGCGTGTTTCCTTGAGGCGGTTTGGCAACAAACCGTCCTAACGTTTTGAGAAGGAAATACGATGAGCAAGCGCGCATCATCCAAGTACAAAATCGATCGCCGTATGGGCGAGAACATCTGGGGCCGTCCGAAGTCCCCGGTGAACCGTCGCGAATACGGCCCTGGCCAGCACGGTCAGCGCCGCAAGGGCAAGCTTTCGGACTTCGGCGTACAGCTGCGCGCCAAGCAGAAGCTCAAGGGCTACTACGGCGACATCCGCGAGAAGCAGTTCCGCGCAACTTACGACGAAGCCAACCGTCGCAAGGGTGACACCGGTGAAAACCTGATCGGTCTGCTCGAGTCGCGTCTGGACGCCATCGTCTACCGCGCCAAGTTCGTACCGACGGTCTTCGCTGCCCGCCAGTTCGTCAACCACGGCCACGTCACGGTCAACGGCGTTCGCGTCAACATCGGCTCGTACCGCTGCAAGGCTGGCGACGTGATCGAAGTTCGCCAGAAGTCGAAGCAGATGGTTACGGTTCTGGAATCGGTTTCGCTCGCCGAGCGTGACGTTCCTGATTACATCGACGCCGACCACAACAAGATGGTTGCCACCTTCGTGCGCGTTCCGACCCTGTCGGACGTTCCGTACGCAGTCATCATGGAACCGAACCTGGTCGTCGAATTCTACTCGCGTTAATCGTCAGCGAGACGGATTTGTGGAAAGCCGCCCTTCGGGGCGGCTTTTTCTGTTTGCAGTGCGGGAGTGAGCCGCGATGATGGTGCAGCGCTAGCGGCGGGGGCAGAGAATCATGGATCTTCAAGAGATTGCCGACGAGATCGTCCAGGCGCTCGAACCGCGGCTCGGCGAAGGCAAGGTCGCGGACTACATCCCGGAGCTCGCGCGCATCGACCCGAAACAGTTCGGCATCGCCATCACTACGGTCGACGGGCAGACCTACAAGGCCGGTGACGCGGACACCGCCTTTTCGATCCAGAGCATTTCCAAGGTCTTCATGCTGACGCTGGCGCTTGGAAAAGCGGGTGAAGCGATCTGGAAGCGGGTCGGTCGCGAGCCGTCTGGCTCCTCGTTCAATTCCATCGTCCAGCTCGAACACGAACACGGCATCCCGCGCAATCCCTTCATCAATGCCGGCGCTATCGTCATCTCCGACATGGTCTTGGCGGGCCATGCGCCGCGTGAGGCCATCGGGGAATATCTGCGCTTCATGCGGTATCTGGCCGATGATGAGACCCTGTCGATCGACGAAAAGGTCGCGCAGTCGGAGCAGAAGACCGGCTATCGCAATTTCGCGCTTGCCAACTTCATGCGTGGCTTCGGCAATCTCGAGCATCCGGTCGAACACACGCTCGGTGTCTATTTTCACCAATGCGCGCTGGCGCTGTCCTGTGTGCAGCTCTCTCACGCCGGGCTGTTCCTTGCCAATCGCGGCACCAATCCGCTCTCCGGCTTTTCCGTCGTCTCTCCAAAGCGGGCGCGGCGCATCAACGCGCTGATGCTGATGTGCGGGCATTACGACGGTTCCGGGGATTTCGCCTATCAGGTCGGCCTGCCGGGCAAGTCCGGTGTCGGTGGCGGCATCCTGGCGGTCGCCCCCGGCAAGGCCTCGATTGCGGTCTGGTCGCCGGGGCTCAACAAGGTCGGCAACTCGGCGCTCGGGTCCGCAGCACTCGAAATGCTCGCCACCCGCACTGGCTGGTCCGTCTTCGGGGCTTGATCTTCAAGCACTTCCGGGGCATTGCACAGGCTTCGCCCCGATCGGACGCCCGGAGCCCGTGATGAACCTTGCAACACCAGTCGATGCCGAAGACGCCACCCTGCTCGGTGAGTGCGAGGAGCTCGACCTGTCGGGCATCCATCCCGTCTTTGCGTCCGCACCCCATTCCGTCTCGTTCAACAAGCTGCGCAAGCGGCTGATCCGCCAGGTGCGCCAGGCTCTGGCCGATTTCGATATGCTGAAGGGCCAGAAGCGTTGGCTGGTCGGCCTCTCCGGCGGTAAGGACAGCTATGGCCTGCTCGCCATCCTGCTCGACCTGCAATGGCGCGGGCTGCTGCCAGTTGAGTTGGTTGCCTGCAATCTCGATCAGGGCCAGCCGAATTTTCCCAAACACGTGCTGCCGGAGTATCTGGCCTCGATCGGGGTTAGGCACCGGATCGAGTATCGCGACACCTATTCGATCGTGAAGGAAAAGGTGCCCAGTGGCGGGACCTATTGCTCGCTCTGTTCGCGGCTGCGTCGCGGCAATCTCTATCGGATTGCCCGCGAGGAAGGCTGTGATGCGCTGGTGCTCGGGCATCACCGCGAGGATATTCTCGAAACCTTCTTCATGAACGTCTTCCATGGCGGACGCCTGTCTGCCATGCCGGCCAAGTTGCTGAACGACGAGAAGGATCTCTTCGTGCTGCGGCCGCTCGCCTATGCGGCGGAAGACGACATGGCGAAGTTTGCCGAAGCCATGGCCTTCCCGATCATTCCCTGTGATCTCTGCGGTTCGCAGGACGGGCTGCAGCGCAATGCGATGAAGGACATGCTGGCGGGCATCGAAGCAAAGATGCCGGGCCGCAAGGATGCCATGCTGCGCGCGCTCGGCCATGCCGATCCCTCGCATTTGCTCGACCCGAAGCTCTTCGATTTTGCCGGACTGATGGCCACCCCTCGGGATTGACGCTCACCTATCGCTTTGAGCGTGTATGCGCGTGCCCTGCACAATTTTTTGCGCTCCTGCACAATTTCCTCGGCTTTCCGACCTTTGCGGACTGTCCTTAAGTCGTCTTGCACTTTAGAAAGTTGCGAGGGGCCGGTTCGGTCAGATGAGCCGGGTGGAAGAACAAGTGTGGGAGTATGGATGACTGAGGTATCTCAGCCGTCGGTCGCGCGGCGTGCCGTCTTTCTTGTCGGCGGCTATGAGCGCAACGATTCGGCTGGTTTCTTTCGCAGGATTGGCCGCGAGTTGGTCCGCTTTAGTGCCTGCTGGGACGTTCTCACCCGGATGGATGAACCGCAGCCGGTGCATGGCGGTATCGCGTCGACAGCGCAAATCGCCTATCAGGGCGGCGACGGCACCTGCACAAGTGACCTGACCTTTTTGAGCTTCGACGATCTAGTCAAGCGCGATGGCGCACGGCCCTTTATCGTGCGCCTCTGGGTCTATCTGATCGCCTTCCTCGACTATGTCTTGACCGGAACGATGTTTCGTTTCTTCGGCACGAACTGGCGTTTCGCGCTCTATTTCCTCTATCCCGCCGTCGCGCTCTCGGCCTTTGCGGGTCTCGGTTATCTTGTTTACGCGTTGGTCATGCTTGCCGGTTTCCCGGGAAGCACGATTGCCGGCATTCTGCTCGGCTTGCTCGCCGCCTATGTGGCGGGCCGCACCATCGGACGGCGCTATTTCGTCTTTCACCTGATGGATCTGTGGTCCTTCAGCCGCGAGCACCTGCGGGGTCGGCGTCCGGACATGGACCTGCGTCTCGACGCCTGGGCTCGACTGATCGAAAACCGGTTGAAGGAGGGGCAGTATGACGAGGTGCTGCTGGTTGGCCACTCGACCGGGGGTGCGTTGATTCTCGATGTTGCGCATCTGTTGGCGGAACGGCTGACGAGCGAGGGGCGGGTGATCGACTTTACCCTGCTCACCGTCGGATCGACGTCGCTCAAGGTGTGCCTGCATCCGGCTGCCACTCGGGCGCGGATGCGGCTCGAAGGTCTCGCCCTCTTCCCGGCCTTGCGCTGGATCGAGTTCCAGTCGCTGACCGACATCATCAATTTCTACAAATGCGACCCTTACCGATTGGCCGGTCTCAACCACGACCGACCCGACGCCTTCCCAATGATGTTCCAGGTGCGGTTTCGCGAGATGCTGGTCGCTGATGGCTACAAGCGGATGAAGCGCAACTTCTTCCGGGTGCACTATCAGTTCATCTCGGCCAACAGCCGGCGCTATTTCTACGATTTCCTCCTGATCTGCTGTGGCACGCGGCGGCTCGAAGAGGTACGACCCGGCAGTGCGCCCGTGACGGCGCCGATCGGTGACAAGACAAAGGTCGAGGCATGAACCAGACTTCCTTCATCATCTGGGGCGTGATGCTTCTGATCTGGTGCGCGATGCGCTATCCGGCGATGCGTCGTGCGCGTCGGCAGAAGACCCGTGTCGATAACCGCACGGTGCTCGATATCTCGCTGCTCACGCTCTGCGTCTTCGGGCTTGTGGTCATGCCGATTGTCTGGAGGCTGGGGGTGTTGTCAGATCTTGCGGATCGGGGCCAGTCCTGGATCCTGCTGATCCTCGGCGTCGTGACCGGCGCGGCTTTCCTCTGGCTGTTTCGCCGCAGTCACAAGGATCTCGGCCGCAACTGGTCGGTGACGCTGGAAGTGCGCGAGGGTCACCAACTGGTGACCGGCGGCGTCTATGCCTATGTCCGTCACCCGATGTATGCCTCGTTCTTCTTGTGGGGGCTTGCCCAGGCGTTTCTGATCCCCAACTGGATTGCGGGACTTGCAGGGCTCGCCGCCGTGCTGGCGCTCTATGCGGTGCGCCAGTCGCGCGAAGAGGCAATGATGCGCCAGACCTTCGGCGTCGAATACGACGCTTATTGCTGCCGCACGCGCAGGCTTATTCCCAAGATCTTCTGAGGGCCGCACAGCACCTCTCAGCGGGCGCGCAACGCCGTCTTGATCTCCTGGATGGTGCGATCGTGCAGGCCCGGGTTTTTGTCGATGTTGAAATGGCCGATACCCTTGATGGCGGTGTCGCCCTGGCGCAGGTTGATGTTGGCAAGGTCGCCCTTGAAGCCCGGCATCGGCGTGACCGGCGACCAGAGATTCGCCCCGCCGGTGTAGAAATTCAATGCTTTCTTGACATTGCGCGGCACCGGACCTTTGCCCGTCGGGTCGAAGCTGATGATCAGCCCGACTGGAATCTTCATCGGCTCCAGCGCCCGTGCAATCGCGAAGGTCATATCGGCGCCCAGCGAATGGCCGACCAGAACGATCGGGCGGGCGTCCTTGGAGGCCCGGTAGCGCTCGGCTATACGGCGGGCGAAGGCGTCGGCCTTCGGTAAAGACAGGACTTCAGCCTTCACGCCGTCTGCAGACAGCTGCTTGCCGAGGGTGTCGAGCCCGGTGGAGAAGATGTTGGCAAAACCCCGGAACAGGTAGACTTGGCCGGTTTTCAGCTTCGGCTTGGATTTGACAGCGGCTTCTGCGGGCATCGCGGCTGTGACGAGGAGCGCCGACGCGGCAGCCAGCAGTGAACGTCTGGAAATCATAAGAGGATGCGCTCCGGAGAAACCTGTGTTTTCGAAATCATGCATTTTTCCCGCCGGCAGGCAACTGCGACCGCTGGCCTTTCCCGCTGTACTTTGCGCCGCGGCTGACGCTAGAAGGACCGGGTAGGGGCGGCGCACAAAAAAGGCCGGGACGACCTGCCGGATTGGAGAGATTTCATGACTG
>JARXAQ010000065.1 GCA_029865825.1 Rhizobium sp. | reverse complement strand
CTATAGAAAGGATGTTTGAAAGTTTCATCCGGGCGCCGGCTGACATCCACCTCCGGCTCGTAAAATGCCGTGACCTGCCCCTTCGCGTCCGTTGGTAAAACTCGGACAGGCTGGCAATTGGTCTCGAAAAAACGACGAGCGTCTGCTGCGTTCTGCGGTGAACCAGCGGCGGCCCGCTCCAGAAGTGGAAGGAGGTCGGCCGCAGAAAGACCGAGGCTTCCCGTTCGATAAGGCTTTGCGGTTTGCAGATGAGTCAGGCAATCCTTCATAGCCTCCCATAGCGGGGACGGATCATCCTGACTCCAGCCCGGGAGCACATCGAAACCGACCTGCTCGAGCCGGTATCCAGACGTCTTACTCATTGTTCCGCTTCGGTTGCGATGAGCTTCCAATTCGGATCGCGCGATCTAACGTCACGGGCGAATGTCCAGACATCGTTGACGTCGGCCACAGCTTCCGCGTCCCCATCTACCAGCGTACCACTCTTGTCGTAGGTGGCAGTGATCAACTGGCTGAGAATACGAACGGTGATCTGCTCCTCATTGTCCTTGGCGGATGCATGGGTGATTTCGGCCTTCTCGATGCCGACAAAGGTCGACTTCATCGTTTCGCCGCGGCTTTCGCGATCCGCAATGGCGCTTTCAAACCCGTCGAACACTTCCCGCGACAGCAAACCTTTCAAGGTCTTCCGGTCACCCTCTGCATAAGCAAGGACAATCATCTCATAGGCGATCTTGGCGCCGTTGAGGAATTCCTTCGGCGCGAAAGTGGCATCGTGGCGCAACAACTCTCGAAGCTGGTCATTCAGTGGCGTGCCGACCGGTGCGTAGGCGTCGACAACCGCAAACCTGTCCTCGGCAGTCGCGTCTTCACGACGCTGCAATGTCACGACCTTTCCGTCGTCACCGGCTTGGGCCTTTGCAGCCTCGCGCTGTGCCAAGGTGTCGAAAGGTGATTTTTCGTTGCCCGTGCGGCGGCCGAGCACGCTGCGCAGTTGAAAAAAGATCAGCACTGCGGCGACCAGGAAGAACAAGGTGACAAAATCGCTAGATCCCATGAGTACCGCCAGGCTTGATTGAATTCGCTTTTTCAATCTCCCATATAGTCTTGCGCGCCCCATCATTCAAATGGCGTGACGTATTCTTTGCATCGAGTTTGCGCCGACTCATGCGAAATGTGATTCACGAAGGCGTTTGGAGATCACGATGCGCCTTCCATTGGTGCTGTTTCTTGCTGCACCGTTCCTGGAAATCGCCAGCTTGATTGTGGTCGGGCAGGCGATCGGCGTGCTGTCGACCTTGGCCCTGGTCGTTCTTTCGGCCGTCATTGGATTGTTCCTGCTGAAGCAGCAAGGGCGAGGTATCCTCCGGCGATTGCAGGAGGAAACGCAGCGCGGCGTAAATCCAGGTCGTGAACTCGTGCATGCTGCTCTGCTCGTGATCGCAGCATTCCTCTTGATCGTTCCCGGCTTTGTCGGCGATGTCATCGGATTGATGCTCTTCATTCCAAGACTGCGCGATCTCCTTTGGCAGGTCCTGAAACCAAGGATTGTCGTGGCCACCCAGTTCAGTCAGCCTGGTGGCAGGACGACCGGGGGCGGTTATGACAAGAGGACGGTTGTCGATCTCGAGGACGACGAGTTTACCCGACAGCCTCGCGAAGATTCGCCCTGGAATGGGCCGCGAATCGGCCGTGATTGAGACGGCAGCCAGCCGCCGCGAGGGTTGTAACGAGCAATGTCAAATGTTAGATGGCCATAGCAATTCAATTCAAGGACATGGCCTATGGCTGACAACACTCAGGGATCGGGTTCTCCTTCCCTCAACATTCTCGCCCAGTACATCAAAGACTTTTCGTTCGAGAATCCTGGTGCTCCTCGGTCGCTTCAGGCGCGCGATAAGGCTCCCGCGATCAATATCAACGTCAACGTCAATGCCAATCCTTTGTCGGACACCGATTTCGACGTCGTGCTGTCCCTGAATGCGGAAGCCAAGGACGGCGACAAGGTCGTGTTCGTGACCGAACTCGTGTATGGCGGCGTCTTCCGGATTTCCGGCTTCCCGCAGGAGCACATGCTCCCGGTGCTGTTCATCGAATGCCCGCGCCTCCTCTTTCCGTTCGCCCGCCAGATCGTGGCCGACGCAACACGGAATGGCGGTTTCCCGCCGCTGATGATCGATCCGATCGACTTTACCCAGATGTTCGCCCAGCGCGTTGCCGAAGAGCAGGCCCGCGCTCCGGGTCAGGTCCCGAACTGAGATTTTCCGGCAGGTTGTTCATATGGAAAGGGCCCATCAAAGGGCCCTTTTTTAATTCAGGTATTTCGACCAGATCCCTTTCGAACCAAGGGTCGCCACAAGCTTGGCATGCCCCTCCCTTTCCTCTTCGGAAAGGCGGGTCCCGATTGCCCTCGCCCGCTCGTATGACATCTCGATGATTTCGGTTGTCGCAACAACCTGGTTGCGTCGGGTCTCCACCGAGGTCAAGCCAAGCGCAGCCTGTCGACCTCCCAACATCTCGATATAGACCTCGGCAAGAAGTTCGGAATCGAGCAAAGCGCCGTGTTTGGTTCGATGCGAATTGTCGATGCCATAGCGCCGGCAAAGGGCATCGAGCGAGTTCGGACCCATGGGATGTTTGCGGCGCGCAAGGGACAAAGTATCGATAACCAGTTCCGATGCGACCGGCGGAAGGCCGATCCTGTCGAACTCGGCATTCATGAAACCCATGTCGAATGTTGCGTTATGCGCGACCCATTTGGCGCCTTCGAAAAATTCCTGCAATTGCGGAACGATCTCGGGGAAGCTCGGCTTGTCTTTCAGGAAGGCGTCGGTAATCCCGTGAACGGCCAGAGCGTCCGGATGCACTTTTCGATCACCCGGGTTGATATAGACATGGAAGGTCCGCCCGGTCGGAAAGTGATTGAGAAGCTCGACACCGCCAATCTCAATGACGCGGTCGACCTTGTTCTCAAGGCCCGTCGTTTCCGTATCAAAGACGATCTCACGCATGGTCCGTCATCTCCGTCGACAGTCTGTGGTTCCGCAATGTTGCAAGAATGCTCTTCACCTGTCTCTTTGCATCGTCGATACTCACCCCTGTGTCCACGACGAAATCTGCGCGCGCCCGTTTTTCAGAATCCGGCATTTGTCGAGCGAGAATCAGCTGCAGCTTTTCCTTGCTCATCCCCGGGCGGGTCAGAACACGTTTCTCCTGAATTTCCTGATCACAGCTCACCACGACAATGACGGACACACGACCGTCCGCTCCCGTCTCGAACAGCAGAGGAATATCGAGCAAGACAATCGGCTGACCTTGCTGCTGTTGTTCAGCCAGAAACTCGCGTTCCCGCATTCGCACAAGCGGGTGCACTATCCCTTCAAGTCGTTTAAAATTAGCCGGATTCTTTGCCAGAGTCTCCGAGAGTTTCTGGCGATCAACTTGACCTTTGATGACCGTGCCAGGGAAAGCAGCCTCGACGAGAGCTACCGCCTCTCCTCGGTAAAGGTCATGAACGACGCGATCCGAATCGTAGACGGGAATGCCTTCTGCGGCAAAGAGAGCCGCGGTTGTGGTCTTGCCCATGCCGATAGAACCCGTAAGGCCAATGATGATCATGGCAGCGCTTCGATATCAGCTAGCACGCGTTGGCGCAGTGCTTCGGTCACCTGCGGACGCACCCCAAACCATTTTTCGAAACCTGGCAAAGCCTGGTGCAGCAACATGCCAAGTCCATCAACGGTGTCCAAGCCCGCCCTTTTTGCTTGATCGAGAAATGGAGTCTGGAGAGGGACATAGACGATATCGGTAACGACGGAACCCTGCCGCATGAGCTCGAACGGCAAAACTGGCGCTTCGTTGCCGTCCATTCCGAGAGAGGTTGTGTTCACGAAGAGGCCCGCATTCGGCAAGAGTTCAGGCAAGGCGTCAATTGGATGAGCGTGCAAAGGCTTCCCGAATCGTTCGACGAGCTCCCTGGCTCTCCCAACCGTGCGATTGAGTACATGGATTTCTCGGAAACCTCGATCACGAAGCGATTGAAGAATTGCTCGACTGGCGCCACCTGCCCCTAAGACAACGGCTACTTCCGTTGCGTCCCATCCCGGACGCTCCGCGTCGAGATTGCTGATGAAACCGACGCCGTCAGTATTGGTTGCATGAACTTCACGATCGGCAAGCCAGAGCGTGTTGGCTGCGCCAAGCTCCTCAGCCAATGGGTCAACATGATCAGCCAGACGGGCGGCCGCTTCCTTGTGGGGGATCGTCACATTGCCGCCTACATATCCAGTATCGCCACTTCTCAGTTTCGCCACGAAAGCCGTAAAATCATCCGGGGCGACCGCATGTTTTTCATAGGACCCTTCGAGCCCGAGCTGATTTAACCAATAGCCGTGGATAATCGGTGAGCGAGAATGCTTGATTGGATAGCCGACGACAAAGGCTCGCGGGATATGTGTTTCACGTGAATCACGCATGGTTAACACCGAGTAGACGCAACTCTTCCAAAAGTGGCAGGAGCGGCAAACCGAGAATGGTGAAATAGTCGCCTTCGATCGACTGAAACAATTGAACGCCCTCCCCCTCAAGCTGATAGCAGCCGACGCTTCCCAGCAATTTCTCACCGTTGCGATCAATATACGCCTGCAGGAATTCGTCTGAAAACTCCCGCATCCGCATGACGGCCACCGACACATGACTCCACAGCACTTCCTCGTCCCGCACAAGGCAGACCGCGCTGTTCAGATTATGCGTTTTGCCACGCAAAGAACGCAAAGTTTCCTCCGCTGCAGTCAGGCTTCCTGCCTTATGGAAAAGCTCCAGTCCATAAGACATGGTCTGGTCGCAGCCTATCACCAATGATGCTGGATGGCGTGCCGAGACAGCCCGCGCTTTTGCGATCGCCAAATGCATTGCCACAAGAGACGGCGTGCGTTCTGCGACAGGTATTTCCTGTTCGAGCCGCCTTTCGTCGACATCCGCTGCTTCAGCCACATAGTCCAGACCTGCATTGTCCAACAGTGTGCGACGCGTGCTGCTGCCTGAAGCCAATATCAACGAAGATGCCATTCCTACCGTAGCCTCATCTGTTCTGGTGAAACGCGCTTAACGCAGCTTTGGGCGGAGGGCAACAATCGCGGCTGCGGTCTCCTCGATCGATCGACGGGTCACATCTATCAGCGGCCAATTGTTTCTTGCGCACAAGGCTCTGGCGTATTTTAGTTCCTCGGTGATCGATGCCCGATCTACGTAATCACTTTGGTCATAGCCCGGCGTGCTGCCGAGGACACGGTTTTCACGCACCTGTGAAATGCGGTCCGACGTGGCGATCAATCCGACCACGAGCGGCCGGGTTGCAGACAAAAGACTTTCCGGCAACGGGACGCCCGGTACCACGGGAAGATTGGCGGTCTTGATCCCGCGATTGGCTAAATAGATAGAGGTTGGGGTCTTGGATGTGCGGCTGATGCCGATGATCACGACATCGGCTTGATCATAATCTTCCTGCGCCTGACCGTCGTCATGATCCATTGTGAAATTCAACGCCTCGATGCGCGCGAAGTACTCAGCATTCAACACGTGTTGTGCACCTACCCGTCCGCGGGACGGAGCGCCGAGATAAGACTGAAAGGTTTCGATGATGGGGGCGAGTACGTTGACGCAAGGAAGTCCAAGCTCGTGACATCCGGCCTCGACCAATGCCGCGAGTTGATGATCGACGATCGTATAGAGGACGATGCCAGGCTCACGATCGATCGCGTCGATGAGTGCCTTGACCTGTTTGCGTGATCGAATGAGAGGATAGACATGCTCGATGGCGTTCGAACCGCGGAACTGCGCGGCGGCCGCCCTGCCAGCCGATATCAGAGTCTCGCCTGTCGAGTCAGAAATCAGATGGAGATGGAAGAAGTTTTTCCGGTTCTCCACGATGTTCTCCTGGGGCTGTTGATAGATTGGGATAAACACAGGTAACGGGCAGACGCCTCTAAAGACAGAGGGAAAACCTTCGATTTATCCACAATGGGAGTTTCGAGGGTCTCTCATTAAGGCGGTCTGTGGATTGCGGTAACAGCCGCCCATTTACAATTTTTCGCGAACAGGAACTGCACAGCCACGAATGAGAACCCGCAGCGGTCAACGCCCTGATCTCAAATGCTGAATCTGAGTTTTCCCCAGAGTTCACAGACCAATAAGGCATAACGGTCCCACCGCTTTGTATCAGTGTCGGGCGGAGAGATTTCCTGTGGGCATTCTTTAATCCTTGATAGTCACCGACTCTTAGAAATAGAAGAAGATTCAATATCTCTTTTCTTTATTGAAGGGGCATGTGCCTTGAGCAGCCAGAACCGGAAAATCCTCGACGTACTCGATGGGAAGACGGTTTCCCCGCCACCCATCTGGCTCATGCGCCAGGCTGGACGCTATCTGCCCGAATATCGAGAAACACGGCAGCAAGCGGGGAGCTTCCTGGATCTCTGTTACAATCCAGAACTCGCAGCCGAAGTTACCCTGCAGCCTATCCGTCGTTATGGCTTCGACGCCGCCATCCTGTTTTCTGATATCCTGGTGATACCGGATGCCTTGAACCGCAATGTCCGCTTTACCGAAGGGCATGGCCCACAAATGGATCCGATCGATGTGGACGGGATTGGGCAGCTGAGGCCAGATGGTGTTGCCACGCATCTCGTTCCTGTCATTGAGACGGTAAAGCGGCTGCGTCGCGATCTGCCGAGCGAAACCACGTTGCTCGGTTTCTGCGGAGCGCCTTGGACCGTTGCGACCTATATGATTGCCGGGCATGGAACACCTGACCAGGCCCCTGCCCGGCTGTTCGCCTATCGTCACCCGGAAGCCTTCGCGCGTTTGCTCGACTTTCTCGCCGATGTTTCAGCCGATTACCTGGTTG
>JARXAQ010000051.1 GCA_029865825.1 Rhizobium sp. | reverse complement strand
CGGGCGGAACTCTTTGTCGTCACCGCCCTTCTGACCGGTGTGATGGTCGCCTTTTCCGGCGCCATCGGCTTCGTCGGCCTCCTGGTCCCGCATTTCGTCCGCCTGACATGCGGCAGTGACAATGTCCGCGTCATTCCGCTGTCGGCGCTGGTCGGAGCGGCCGTGCTCATCCTGGCGGATGTCGTTTCGCGCACGATCATGGCACCCGAAGACGTGCCCATCGGCGTCATCACCGGTCTTGTCGGCGGGTTGTCCTTCATCCTCCTCTTGCGACGCCGCTGACTGCATTGGAAATTTCTGTTGCCCTCGGTTCGTTTTGTCTTAGGTTGAAGAAAAAACGAAAGTGGAGGGGGAGGACATGCTGCTATCGGCACGACAGACGGAAATCATGGCTCTCGCCAAGGAATATGGGCGCGTGCTGGTCGATGAGTTGGCGGCACGCTTCGCGGTCACGCCCCAGACGATCCGCAAGGATCTCAATGACCTGTGCGATACGCGTGCGCTCAACCGCATCCACGGCGGTGCCGTCTTCCCCACCGGAAACGAAAACGTCAAATACGAAGCGCGCCGTTCCATGGCGGCGACGGAGAAGCAGGCGATCGGCCGGGCCGCTGCCGAACTGATCCCGGACAATTCCTCACTGTTCATCAATATCGGCACGACCACGGAAGCTGTAGGTGACGCGCTGGTCGATCATAAAGAATTGATGGTGATTACCAATAACATTAATGTTGCCAACAGGTTGCGTGTCTTCCCCTCGATCGAGGTGGTGATCGCGGGCGGAGTGGTACGCGGGTCAGACGGCGGCATCGTGGGCGAGGCGGCCGTCGATTTCATCCGTCAATTCAAGGTGGATTTCGCCGTCATCGGCGTCTCCGCCATCGACGCCGATGGTGCGCTGCTCGATTTCGACTTCCGCGAAGTGAAAGTCGCCCAGGCGATCATCGCCAATGCTCGCCACGTCATCTTGGTTTCCGACGCGTCCAAGTTCGAACGAACCGCCCCGGTCCGAATCGGGCATGTTTCGCAGGTTCAGACCTTCATCACGGATCATTGTCCCTCTGACAGCATTCGTTCCATCTGCGCTGAAACCGACGTCCGAATGATCGAAACGGCGGCAATCGAAACGAAAAACGACACGCTATAACTTTCGTTTGACATTCGTTTAAATTGCGATTTAGATATTGAGGCTTTCGCTATTGCAGCAAATGCTGCACTGCGAAAACCGGGAGGGATGATGTCGGGGCAGGCTATCTACGATCTGTTTGTGATCGGTGGCGGGATCAACGGCTGCGGTATCGCGCGTGACGCGGCCGGCCGGGGTTACTCCGTCGCCCTTGCCGAGATGAACGATTTTGCCTCCGGCACGTCATCCGGCGCGACCAAGCTGATCCATGGCGGCCTGCGTTATCTCGAACATTACGAATTCCGCCTCGTGCGCGAAGCGCTGATGGAGCGCGAAGTGCTCTGGGCCATGGCCCCGCATGTCATCTGGCCGCTGCGGTTCGTACTGCCGTTCCAGAAGGGCGGCATCCGCCCCGCCTGGCTCATCCGCCTCGGGCTGTTCCTCTATGATCATCTCGGCGGTCGCAAGCTTCTGCCCGCGACCCGGACCCTCGATCTGCGTCGTGATCCCGCGGGCAAGCCACTGAAGCCGATCTTCTCCAAGGCCTTCGAATATTCCGACGGTTGGGTCGATGATGCGCGTATGGTGGTGCTGAACGCCCGCGACGCCGAAAACCGCGGTGCCACCATTCTCAGTCGTGCGCGGGTAACCTCGGCCAAGCGCGAGGACGGGATCTGGGTCATCACCACGCGCCACCGTGACGGTTCCGTCTCGATGCATCGCGCCCGGATGCTGGTCAATGCAGCAGGCCCGTGGGTCGATCAGGTTCTGGCCGGCGCCTTCGGCCGCAACAATGTTCACAATGTGCGTCTCGTCCAAGGCAGCCACATCATCGTGAAGAAGAAATTCAACGATGCGCGCGCCTATTTCTTCCAGAATCCGGACAACCGCATCATTTTCGCCATTCCCTATGAGCGCGAATTCACACTGATCGGCACCACCGACCGCGATTACACCGACGATCCGAAGGATGTGAGGATCAGCCCCGAAGAGGTGAACTATCTCTGTGGTGCGGCGAGCGAATATTTCCAGGAACCGATCGTCCCCGACGACATCGTCTGGAGCTATTCCGCTGTGCGCCCGCTCTTCGATGACGGCGCCTCCAAGGCTCAGGAAGCGACTCGCGATTATGTTCTGAAGGTCGAGGGCAACGAAGGCGATGCGCCGTTGCTGAATGTCTTCGGTGGAAAACTGACCACCTATCGTCGGCTTGCCGAGCATGCGCTCGAAAAAATCGGTGAGACGATTGGGGAAAAGGGTGCATCCTGGACGGCCGGCAGCAAACTGCCAGGCGGCGATTTCGCCGTGACCGCCTTCGAGCAGACCGTGGCAAAGCTGCTGCAGGCCTACCCCTTCTTGCAGCGGGAGCATGCAGAGCGTCTGATCCGGTGTTATGGCACAGATGCCCATGGCATCCTCGGTCAGGCCAGAACGGTCGGCGATATCGGTCGCCACTTCGGCGGCACGCTCTACGAGGCGGAAGTCCGCTGGTTGATCGAGCGGGAATGGGCGGTCACGGCAGAAGACGTGCTATGGCGGCGAACGAAGCAAGGTTTGTTCCTGACGCCGGAGGAGGCGGAAGGATTGGAAGGTTATATGGGGTTGATGGCTGCGGCTTGAGGGCCATCAATTCAGAAGACCGACGGTTTGGAGGAGGCCCGAGGAAACATGTTGGAACTGCGTAAAGTCTCGAAACAGGTGGGGGTGGAGTATCACATTCACCCGACCGATCTGACGTTGCAGCGGGGCACGCTGAACGTCCTGCTCGGGCCCACACTTTCGGGCAAGACCTCTCTGATGCGGCTGATGGCGGGCCTCGATAAGCCCACCTCGGGAGCGATCGTCTTCGACGGCGTCGATGTGACGGGCGTTCCTGTTCAGAAGCGCCAGATCGCCATGGTCTACCAGCAGTTCATCAATTATCCCGCGCTGACGGTCTACGAGAACATAGCGTCACCGATGCGGGTCAAGGGCGTCGATCAGGCAACGGTCGACCGCGAAGTCCGCAAGGCCGCCGACCTGTTGCGCCTCACACCGTATCTCGATCGCACGCCGCTCAGCCTCTCCGGCGGCCAGCAGCAGCGCACGGCGCTTGCCCGCGCCATCGTCAAGAAGGCCAATCTCGTCCTGCTCGATGAGCCGCTCGCAAACCTCGACTACAAGCTGCGCGAGGAGCTCCGCGAAGAACTGCCGAAGATCTTTGCCGAATCCGGCGCAATCTTCGTCTACGCCACTACCGAACCCTCGGAAGCCCTGCTGCTCGGCGGCAATACCGCCACCTTGAGCGAAGGCCGCATCACCCAGTTCGGCAGTACCATCTCGGTCTATCGCAAGCCCGCCGATCTCGCCTCTGCCCGCATCTTCGCCGATCCGCCGCTCAACACGCTCGATGTCGTCAAGACCGGCAACCAGTTTCAGCGGGATGGGAAACCCGTCCTCTCGGTGCCCGCCCATCTGGCCGCCATCCCGGATGGCCCCATCACGGTCGCCTTCCACCCGCACCACCTCTCCTTGTCTGCACCATCAGGATCGGTCGCGCTCAAGGCGCGGACCTTGGTCTCGGAAATCGCCGGCTCTGAGAGCTTCATCCACGTCGAATATGGCAATGCCCGCTGGGTCAGCCTGGAGCATGGCATCCACGACATCGAGCCTGACCGGGAAATCGACGTCTATGTCGACATCCGACACCTGATGGCCTTCGGTGCCGAGGGCCGCGCCCTCGGCGTCTCGCCCGAACTGGCAGCGTGAGGGAGGACCGACATGGCGCGCATCAATCTCGACCATATCCGCCACGCCTACACGCCGGCTGCCCGCGCGGCCGGAGACTATGCCCTCAAGGAAGTCCACCACGAATGGGATGACGGCGGCGCTTACGCTCTTCTCGGCCCGTCTGGTTGCGGCAAGACCACGCTGCTCAACATCATCTCGGGCCTGATCCATCCCTCGGACGGCCGCATCGAATTCGACGGTGTGGACGTTACCAACCTGCCGACTGCGGCCCGCAACATCGCCCAGGTCTTCCAGTTCCCCGTCGTCTACGACACCATGAGCGTTTACGACAATCTGGCCTTCCCCTTGCGCAACCGCCATGTCCCGGAAGACCAGGTCAACCGTCGTGTCAACGAGATCCTCGACATGATCGATCTCCAGCCTATGGCGCGCAAACAGGCGCAAGGGTTGACCGCCGACCAGAAGCAGAAGATCTCGCTCGGTCGCGGCCTCGTCCGCTCCGACGTCAACGCCATTCTCTTCGACGAGCCGCTGACGGTCATCGATCCGCACATGAAATGGGTGCTGCGCTCGCAGTTGAAGCGCCTGCACCGCCAGTCCGGCTTCACCATGGTCTACGTCACCCACGACCAGACCGAAGCGCTCACCTTCGCCGACAAGGTCGTCGTCATGTATGACGGCCAGATCGTCCAGATCGGCACGCCGGCCGAACTCTTCGAGCGGCCGAGCCATACCTTCGTCGGCTATTTCATCGGATCACCGGGCATGAATGTCATGCCGGCCAAGGTCAGCGGCGCAACCGCCACCGTCGGCGACCAGGCGATCGCGCTTTCAGGCGCGCCAAAGCTGGGCAACCAGGCAAAGATCGAACTCGGCATCCGCCCCGAATTCGTCCGCCTCGGGCGCGAAGGCATGCCCGTCACGGTCTCCAAGGTCGAGGACATCGGCCGCCAGAAGATCGTGCGCGCCCGCTTCTGTGACCAGCCGCTGTCGATCGTCATCTCGGAAAATGCCGAGGTCCCGACCGATCCGAAAATCACGTTCGACCCCGCAGGCATCGGCATCTTCGCCGACTCCTGGCGCATAGGTTTGGAGGGCTGACGATGGAAAAGACCTGGAACAACAGGGCCTGGTTCATGGTCATTCCGGTCCTGCTGCTGGTGGCCTTCTCGGCCGTCATCCCGCTGTTGACCGTTGTGAACTATTCCGTGCAGGATACTTTTGGCAACAACGAGTTCTTCTGGGCCGGCACCGACTGGTTCACCGAGATCCTCTCCTCCGACCGCTTCTGGAATGCACTCGCCCGCAACCTGATCTTCTCGATGATCATCCTGGCGATCGAAGTGCCGCTCGGCATCCTGATCGCGCTGAACATGCCGAAGAAGGGTCTGGGCGTGCCCGTCTGCCTCGTGTTGATGGCGCTGCCGCTCCTTATTCCGTGGAATGTCGTCGGCACCATCTGGCAGGTCTTCGGCCGTGTCGACATCGGTCTCCTCGGCTATACGCTGAATGCCATGGGCGTCGACTACAACCTGACCCAGGATCCGGTCGATGCCTGGATCACGGTCATCGCCATGGATGTCTGGCACTGGACCAGCCTCGTCGTGCTGCTCTGCTACGCCGGCCTCGTCTCGATCCCGGATGCCTATTACCAGGCAGCCAAGATCGACGGTGCCTCGCGCCTCTCCGTCTTCCGCTACATCCAGCTGCCGAAGATGAAGCGCGTTCTCCTGATCGCCGTGCTGCTCCGCTTCATGGACAGTTTCATGATCTACACCGAACCCTTCGTCGTCACCGGCGGTGGCCCGGGCAACTCTACCACCTTCCTGTCGATCGACTTGGTGAAGATGGCCGTCGGCCAGTTCGACCTCGGTCCGGCAGCCGCCATGTCCATCATCTACTTCCTGATCATCCTGCTGATGTCATGGGTCTTCTACACCGTGATGACCGTCAGCGACGCAAAGAGCCAGTAAGGAGGCGCATTCGATGAGCAATTCCGACGATCGTTCGCGCTTCGGCTTCGTCATCCCGACGGTCTATATCGTGTTTCTGCTCCTGCCGATCTACTGGCTGGTCAACATGAGCTTCAAGACCAACTCGGAAATCACAGGCGCCTTGTCGCTCTGGCCGGTCAATCCGACGCTTGCCAACTATGCCGTGATTTTCACCGATCCGTCGTGGTACAAGGGCTATATCAACTCGATCATCTATGTAGTGATGAACACCGTCATCTCGGTTTCGGTGGCGCTGCCGGCGGCCTATGCCTTCTCGCGTTACCGCTTCCTTGGCGACAAGCACCTGTTCTTCTGGCTGCTGACCAACCGCATGGCCCCGCCTGCCGTCTTCGCCCTGCCGTTCTTTCAGCTCTATTCCTCGGTTGGCCTGTTCGACACGCACATC